>JAATGF010000074.1 GCA_015654795.1 Bacteroidales bacterium | reverse complement strand
GCTCCTGTTGCTGGAACAATACTGTTGCCCCCTGCTATTGAGGCAGCATCAAGGCTGTAGATTATTCCGGTGGAGTTGGCGGATGTTGCAGTATACGTTACTGTTCCTGAACCCTGACACCTGTTGGATGTTAAACCCAATGCGAAAACAGGTATGCCAACAGGTGGATTAATTGTCACAGTATGTATCACTGTCTTTGGACCATTGCAACCTGCAGCACTAGCTGTGATAATACTTCTTCCGCTCCATCCCGCGGCATATGTCACTGCTCCTGTTGCTGGAACAATACTGTTGCCCCCTGCTATTGAGGCAGCATCAAGGCTGTAGATTATTCCGGTGGAGTTGGCGGATGTTGCAGTATACGTTACTGTTCCTGAACCCTGACAGCGGGTGGATGCTGAGCCTAATGCGAAAACAGGTGTCCCAACTGTCGGTGTGACAGTGACCGTAGTGGAGGCGGAAGCAGATGGTCCGTTACACCCGTTAGCGGTTACACTTATTGTGGCCTGTCCCGAAAATCCGGCAGACCAGCTTATTGTTCCGGTTGTACCTGTTCCTGAAATGATATTCCTTGCTCCTGTTACCGACCATGTATAACTGGTGGCATTGGCGGCGGAGGTCGTGTAAGTTGTATTAGTACTCCCTTGACAGATAGTTGTTGCTGATGGCGTTGGAGTAGCCGGCGTGCCTACTGTTGGAGTTACTGTAATCAAAACGGGAGAAGAATTTGCTGACGAACAAATGCCACTTTTAACAAGGACTCTGAAATAAGTGCTGGCATTAAGGATACCGATAGTCGCACTACTTAAAGTGGGTGACGTTACATTGATGTCGGTCGGCGAAGTGAAACCAATATCGCTTGATTTCTGCCATTTTATTATATTTCCTGTGTAGCCACTCAAAATGAGGTCCGACGCTGAATTTCCGGAACAGATCGTTTGATTCGAAGCGATTGTCCCACCTACCGAGGTAGGATTCACTGTAACAATTATAGATGCTGCTGCCATTCCGAAAGAAGGTGGCACACGTTCACCCTTAATATAATAGGTACCTGCGCCAACTGCATTCGGATTTGCAAGAACATTAGTCAAATTAGAATCTAAATAATAGGAATAAACAAGTCCCGGTGTCGAACCTGCAATAATTGCAGCCGAGGTCAAATCCACCGTTTGAGGAAAGCAGACTGGAGCAGGATCTGTAATTTTAATAACCACCTGATCATCAGCACTTGCATCAGACCCAATCATCATAAATAGAAAAAAGAGTAACGCAGGTAGTTGAGAATACGATCGACTTATCCTATTAAGAACAGCGTTTATTCTAACGAGTAAGTTTGCATTCATGTTCAGGTTTATTTTGCAATAGATTTTATTTCAACACAGATTAAGAAAAAATAGTCGCCATTCGACCGAAATAAATATAACTCGAACTAAATAACGGTATTTAATTATTCATTTACTGTAATAGCTTTAATATCAGAACATCCATTTACGGATGTTCCTTTTATATAATAATTTCCTTTACCGATTGACGCCGGAGAAAGCAGCGGTTTTGTAGCCTCAATATCATACCAATAAGTAAAGGTTAAGCCTATATCTGAGCCTGATTTAACAGATAGTAAAGTCAAATCAACATTCTCATTCGGGCTTTTTAGAATTGAAGGAATAATCACCAATTTAGGCTTTTCAAAAACAGTGACTTTAACTGTACCAGCAACCCAGGCAACACGTGATCCGATCAATATCCCTTTTATATAATATACCCCAGCGATAACACTTTCCGGATTCGGGACTAAAATCGTTAATTCCCGATCCAAATAATAGCTAAATTTCAATCCTTCAGTAGATCCCGTGGTGATGGAAGCGGAAGTCAGATCAATAGTAGAAGGAGAACAAACCGGTACCGGATCTTTAATTTTTAAGATTATAGAACAGCCTTGCGCATGAATATTTTCACTCAAAACAAATATTAGTGAGAATACAGATAATTTAAGGACATACAACTTAAAGGATCTTAATTTCAGTGGACGGTTCAGATTGCTGGTTACATATGCTGCCATATTATTTTAAATTAAAAGCAATTAGATTTACAAAAGTTACCCGCCAGAAAATAATAGCTGATATGTCTATTACTATTACATTGATCAAGAGCAGGCCACATTTTATTATCAAAATTATGGCTCCACCTATTTCCCAAAAATACGACCAGGGTAAGATAAATATGCATTATATAACGTTTCAAAAAAATAAAGATTACAGAAGTGAAGAAACTAAAATCTTAATCTTTTCGGATCATTTTTACTACGTTTTAAATTAAAATCCACTCAAATTTCTCCTTCTAAATCTATTCATGACAATAATAAATATAAAATACATATTTTGAGTACGTTACATCTATCCCATTTTTTTATTTATAAACAAAGTTATCAACAATGTTGTCAATTTATATTTTTACTAAAGGGGAAATAAAAGAAAAATTATCAGGCCACAAGTATTAATTAATTGAATAATAAATACTTACATTGGTTTATCAAACTAAATTTATTGTTCTTTTATCATAAAAAAAGAAAAACGAATTTATGTTATGTGGATAATATTCTCAAAAAAAGAATCAAAATATAAATAAATCTTATTCTGCTCATTTAAAGTCAATAAACAAAACTAAAATTAATTGGCAGAGATTGCCAGCTTCAAACATTTCAATCGTATTTCATTAAAATAAGAAAGGCTTCCTAACTCGGGAATAAACTAACATGTAAAAATTGCAACATTAATTATTTTACAACAACAATATTAATTATTACATGATCCGATAATTTTTTTACAATATAATATTGACAAAAAAAACAAAATTCCCAAACAGTAACTTAACAGAAGTAAAATGATTAAACCACAGGGACTGGCTTTCAATTTAGCAACAAAAATAGGCTAAACTCAAACAACGCAAGAATAAACCTAAGTAAAGAAAATTCAATAATATTGTATATGCAAAAGCAGAATCGGAACCTCCCCAAACCAATTCCACAATTAATAATTATGAAATATTTTATAAACATATCTCAAACAAAATATTAGAAGGATACAAACACGACAAGCAACTATAAAAGAGGATGTTGCATGTATTTTCCTTTTATTTCGTCCTATCCTCTTCGTATTTTAAGTAAGGTGAATAAAATAATGTTGTATTTACAAAAGTGGGAAAGGGAGATGAAATAATGAAGCGATAAGGCGATGGGAAGAAATGTCGGTAATTTGTTAAATCTTTGATAAACGAGGTATGAACCAAACACAGAGCAAGGTATAGAGCAGATATAGAGCAAACATAGAGCAGGTACGAGGGAAATATGAGGCAAACCCATCCGGGCTGTTTGTTTCAATAATGATAGATATGTATTAAAAGTGCACTGTGCTTCGAGAGTCCACAAATCCTGCATTGGCAAAAGACGACATTTATTTATTCCCATCACTTAAGTACGGTTTGAGTAATCTTTCTGTATCATTTGTTACAAGAAGATTTACACAAAATCCGGAGTTGGTAGTGTAAAAGTATATTTAAAACAATGGGTGAATCTTGCATTTTGCGGGACGAGATGTAAATTTTATGGCATATTATTACAATTTATCATTGGATTTTGTGGCTGCGAATGCGACATCTGTTGATTCACACTATTTAACTAAACCATTTGGTAAATCATAATGTAATTTTATATCTTATGAAACACAAACATCCAACTATCATCCAATTCTTCGGATTTTACCATCAATCCATCAAAAACAGGTGCTTTTACTCCATGATGGAAGTTGGATTTTCCGACAAATACCCTTGCTTCATCCCATATATTTCTATTAATAAAAGAGTTAAGCAGAATCTGTCCTCCTTCCACAATTAATGACAGAATACCTCTTTCATGTAAATCTTTGAGAATTTGATCTAATTCATTGCCATTAAATAATATCTTCTTGAACTCCAAATTATCGGTACCAGGAACATCCTTAGCAGTATACACAATTGTCGGAACGCCTTGGTCGAACAAGGCTAATTCGGAAGATAGCTTTAAAGCCTTATCAATCACCAATCTTAAAGGTGGTTTGCCACTCCATTCGCGAATGGTTAAAGCAGGATTATCTTTCCTCGCCGTATTTGTGCCTACAAGAATTGCTGATTCGTCGGCACGCATTTTATGAACGGCGATTCTTGACAAATCGTTAGTTATCCATGTAGATTGGCCAAAATGCTCCACCGAACGATCAATATCAATGAAGCCATCAGCAGTCTGAGCCCATTTTAAAATGATATAAGGCCGTTTCTTTTGATGAAAAGTGAAAAACCGGCGATTTAGTTCAATACATTTATCTTCGAGATAACCTTGTAATACTTTGCACCCCCCATTTCTGAGTTTCTCAAGACCTTTTCCGGCCACCTGAGCAAAAGGATCAATCGTTCCAACGACCACATTGGGAATCCCGTACTTAAGGATCAAATCTGAACAAGGCGGAGTTTTACCAAAGTGCGAACATGGCTCCAAAGTTACATAAAGTGTTGATTCCTTTAGTAACTCTTTATTCTTAACGCTAATAACAGCATTAACCTCGGCGTGTGATTTTCCATACTCGCAGTGATATCCTTCACCAATAATAATATCATTATGCACAATTACACAGCCTACCATCGGATTAGGGGAAACATTTCCCATACCCAGACGCGCAACCTCAATGGCACGCAACATATACTTTTCCTCTACATCAAAAAGTCGACTCTTCATCCGATTTGTATATCTTTGTAATAAAAATGCAGGTTGCAAAGAAATTAATCTATGATAATCTTTCCCCAATCTATTGCAAACAAGAGATTGAAAGTATTACCAGGCTGATTTTCGAAAAAGTTCCTGGGCTTACCAGACTCCAGGTTCACCTTAATCAGCAAGAAATCATTTCGTCGGCAAATTTAGCTCAAATTAAAGAGATTGTAAACCGTTTAATTCAATTTGAGCCCATACAATATATTTTGGGCGAGACTGAATTTTACGGGTTGCCTATGAAAGTGAATCCGGGAGTGCTTATTCCCCGCCCTGAAACAGAGGAACTTGTAGACTGGATCATCCATGATTGTCATCCTGCAAATCCTACCATCCTTGATATTGGAACAGGGAGTGGTTGCATTCCGATCGCTTTGTCGAAAAATCTCACGAGAGCAGTTGCCGAAGGCTGGGATATTTCGCCTGATGCACTGATGGTTGCAAGAGAAAATGCTGAAATTAATCAGGTGAAGATTGATTTCGTTTGTGCTGATATTCTAAATATTGGTTATCCGGTACAAAAACAGAAGTATGATATCATTGTTAGCAATCCTCCATATGTAAGGGTTTCCGAAAAAAGTGCAATGCTTAGGAATGTGATTGATTTTGAGCCACATATTGCGCTTTTTGTACCAGATAAAGATCCGCTTGTTTTTTATAGCACAATTGCCGATATAGCGACCGATCAGTTAAAACCAGGAGGAAAACTTTACTTCGAAATTAATGAACAATTTGGAAATGAGACTGCTGATTTATTGTCGTTAAAAGGGTTTAAAAACATCATTTTAAGAAAGGATATCAACGGAAAAGAGCGCATGCTTAAAGCAGAATGGGATAATTCGGTAATCTAACAATTCGACGGTTAGACAATGGGAAGTGAGATAATGATCTCAATTTTGAATTATTCTATACGATCAATTATTCCAATCTGTCGGTAAGAACGCATACTGATTTAAATTGCTTCTTTCCACTTTGCAACCCAAAAAGTTCTACCTGAACAATATATATACCAAGACCTGCTTTCCGGTGATTTTCAGTAGTTCCATCCCATTCAACAACATCCTGAGCACCAATCATTAAATTATTTGCCAATCGCTTTATTTCCAAGCCATTTTCATTATAAATCCGAATATTTACAATTGCACCAGACTCGCCCGGATTAAGTTTTATAAGGAATCGATCATTGAAACCATCATCATTGGGGGAAAAGATTTTAGGCTCGAAAGTGACGATTTTTGTCGTTTCTGAAATAATTTCAGCAGATGAGTTCTGATATCCGGGCGTAGCAAATCCCACAGTTTCGGAGGCAGAGTGCCAATTCAGAGGATCATCAGAAGATTTTGAGAAACTACTTCTTTCAAGCGATATTCCCTTTACATCGCTAATCATTGAATGATGCATACTTTCAAGATAATGAAATTCATCAATTATTTCCATCTCTTTATTCAGCAGTACAACCCAACCTTCATCCATATTATAAGCCGGGAACTTCTCCATTTCGAAAATACAGGATGGACAGGCTGAATAATAGTTTATTAGCAAAGTGGCAGAATCTGAAGTAAACGCGGCGTACTCCCGATCCAACATTATCTCAGATTTTACCGACAATGGAAATATCGATTTAATTATCTGATTATTATCCCTCGAACCAATACATACTTCATCCAATTTGATCTTCTTACCAGAATAATTACAGATTTCAACGAAATCGACACCTGCCGGAAAGGGATTAAAAAGCACCTCATTTATCAGTAGATCACCGGGTTTTGGAAGATAATACCAAAATTCATGATGTTCAGCGGGAGATTTATTGCCGCACTCATCGGCTAATCCATTAACTGTCAAATCGTAAATAATTCCGTCGTTTATTGCCCCCCTGGGAAAGTAAATAGAATATTTTAGATTATTATAGTCAAACAGAATACTATCCGGCGTCGGAAGTGATGGAAGATACGAAAATAGATTGGCAGTAACAGACTCTTTATCCGGCATTTCAGAAACACAAACTTCAAGCAGACCAGGATTTGCGACAATTATAGAATTAATGGTTGGGAATAAAGTATCCTGATTATCGCGGAATACCGAGTTTTCAGTTCCCGGTGTACCACCATTATCAGATGTTGAAGTTTCCCAGTTTGAATCGGGGCCACACTTTCTCAGGGGATCGATCCTCTCCAATGAATATCCGCCACCGGAAAATCCTTTACGATGCATGGCTGGTTTGTAGTTAAATGAATCGATTATTTCCTTAGCCGCTGAATAAAGCTTAAGATTAACACCATCGTTGGCAAGTAATAAACCTTGCACTTCCAGACAATTGCCATAACTTTTCAATATGGTACTGTTGTCAGTTCCACAAAGTAATAAAAATTCTCCCGGCGCTATAGTCTTGTCTGACAGTATCTTTTGCTTTCCGTTTGCCTCCAGCAACCAATTTTTTAGATTTACCGGAAATTGGGAAATGTTTTTCACCTCAATATACTCTGCATTAGGGAGTTTAACAACCGGAGTCGGGTCGGTCATGAGTTCATTAAAAACGATGTCCCCAAATTGAGCGATCGGAGTAAAGGCAAAATCGATATCTTTGCCGGCTACATGGCGCAATGAGGAATTCCCGGCAATCGGCAATTGGTTATTTATGTTCCATTGCATCGTGTTTCCCCAGTCTGCAAACTGCCCGTCGCCATAATCGTCAATGAACATAACTTGCTCTTTACTTTCAAATGAGGTAAAAAACATCAAGTAAAAAATAAATTTGTAAATATTCTTGCCCATTTTTAGTGAAATATTAAGAATATTCAATATTTTTGTTTTATCAATCTCCGCCTATAGTTTCTGTCGGAGTTTTTTACAGTTAAAGTTAATAAATCTGAAGCAGAAATGAAAATAGCAATTGTAGGTGTAAGTGGCGCAGTAGGACAAGAGTTCTTACGTGTTTTGGATGAACGAAATTTTCCGCTTGATGAACTGATTATCTTTGGTTCGGCGCGCAGCGCAGGAAGAGAATATATATTCAAAGGTAAAAAATTGCTCGTAAAAGAGCTTCAACATAACGATGATTTTAAAGGCATTGATATTGCTTTAGTATCGGCTGGCGCAGGTATCTCGAAAGAATATGCTGACACCATTACGAAATTTGGAACAATAATGATTGATAACAGCAGCGCTTTCCGCATGGAAAACGATATTCCGCTGGTTGTTCCGGAGGTAAATGCTGCAGATGCGAAAAATATGCCCCGTAAAATTATTGCGAATCCGAATTGCACTACAATACAGATGGTTGTTGCATTGAAACCCATCGAAGATCTTTCGCACATAACAAGGGTTCATATTGCAACCTATCAAAGTGCCAGTGGAGCAGGCGCTTCCGGAATGAGTGAATTACAAACGCAGACAAAACAGGTTGCCGATGGTGAGGAGCCTACCATCAATAAATTCGCTTACCAACTTGTTCAGAACCTGATTCCGCATATTGACGTATTTACTGAGAATGACTACACGAAAGAGGAGATGAAGATGTTTCACGAAACCCGGAAAATTATGCATTCTGACATTATGGTGAGTGCAACAGCTGTACGTGTTCCGGTTCTCCGCGCACATTCGGAAGCACTTTGGGTAGAAACAGAGCAGGAAATCACCCTGGAACAAGCTAAAACTGCCTTTGAAAATGCTGATGGTATTATTGTCATTGATAAACCAGCTGAAAAGCAATATCCGATGCCTTTATATCTTGCCGGACGTGACGAAGTATTTGTTGGCAGGATTCGTAAGGATCTCTCAAATCCTAAAGGATTAGCATTCTGGACTGTTTCGGATCAGATTAAGAAAGGCGCCGCTTTGAATGCCGTACAAATTGCAGAATACCTTGTAAAAGAAGGTGTAGTAAAATAAATAGAAGGGGACAGGTAGTAGCAGGCAGAAGAGTTCGGGAATGATGGGGCGATAAGGCGATTATGTCATTAATTAAGGTCATTAAAAAGTCATTGGCTTTGCTGTCATTAAAAAGGTCATTGGGCTTCGCCGTCATTAAATAGTCATTGGAAAAGTCATTGGCTTCGCTGTCTTTGAAAAAGTCATTAAAATTGAAAAGGTCATTGGCTTCGCCGTCATTAAAAGATACAGACTCGATATGGACCAAACAAGAACCAAACATAGAGCGGGTATAGAGCAGGTATAGAGCAGATACGGTCCGTTCCCGAATAAATAGGGTATAAAGAGTCATGGAGAACTGCAGAGTGCCTTGTTGAACCTCTGTATTCGGGGTATCGATTGCATTGAGAATGGCAGCACCTGATTTTGCACCCTGATTTACATACGTTTAATCCATTAAGGAGCGAAGAGCGGCTGGCTGAACAATTTGTGACAATAGAACAGGCCTCCGTATGTAATTTAAAGTCACAAGATAATTGCTGATAATCATATGAGTTACGGGGATATTTGTCATCCCGCACATGCGCATAGCCGTCAGGCTTATTTTTGTAACAAAAAGATACACAAATACTTACAGGCTCCCAGCGGAGCCTTGCATTG
>JAATGF010000154.1 GCA_015654795.1 Bacteroidales bacterium | reverse complement strand
CGATTTCTCCCGTCTTCTCTGGCCTTCTCTCACATTGATTTAATAGTTCTTATCTCAATCCTGAGTACCTTTATCGTATCGATAAAGGCGCCCCACTTCCTTCGTATCTGGTCCGTACCAACTCCGTACCTTTCTCGCACCAACTTCGGGTTCCTTTTTTCGGTGACAATTTCATGGGTATTTAGTGTTTCATAATCTGCATTTTCTGATCTCCGTGAAAACGGCATCCGTGTTCAAATACTCCCGAACTACTTTTAATTTAAAATTCAAAAAAATAGGAAGTAGGAAAAGTAGGAAAGTGCCGTATTTATGCGGGCTGAATGACTATTTTTTCTTATTCGTTTCCAATCAAATTCGACAAGAAATCCATTTTATTCTGTATTCTTAAATATCCTCCCCCCGGAATTCTGTCTTGATCCGTTTTCCCACGATTTTATCTTATTGTGAAACAAAACGTTGAATTTCTCATTTGACTCTGAACTTGCCAAAGGTTTTCCGGAAGAGCACAAAAAGAATAGGGTTCTGAAATTTGCAGTTTTTTGTAGAAGGCAAATAATCAACCAATGATATACGCAATGATTTCAGCGCCCTGCCAATTAAAGCTTCGACGCCTTTGGTCGAGATCTCCATCTTTTGGGCAATCTCTTTATTGGTGAGATTTTCGAATCTGCTGTATTCGAAAGCCATCTTGCATCTTTCGGGTAGCGCGGCGAGCGCAATAATTAGATGCTCTTCAAAGTCCTGAACATCAATTTGGTTATCGGTTGTGTTTTCTGCCTGATTATCAACAGGAATATCTTCTAATTTTGCATTTCGCTTTTCACGCTTAATAAAATTGAGACAATGATTCCGTACCATTGTGGTCAGGTAAGCCGTCAAATTTTCAACATGATCCAATGAAGCATGATTTTCCCATAATTTGATAAAAACATGCTGTACTAAACTATGTGCCGCATCTTCATCATGGACAATTGAGTAAGCAAAACGACACAGGTTCTGATAATGATCATGAAAAATCTTATCAAAAGCACGGGAATTGCCATTTTTCAACTCCCCCAAAAGAAAACCATCTTTCCGCTCCTTTTCGATCATTCACGTTAGTATTGGATAGATGAACAAATGTAGTTATTTGTAAGCCACCGGTTGTTAACCGGTAAAATCTAAATTAAACCTTATTTGTGCTTTAATATCAAATAATTACAGTGATAATGGAATGCGGGAAGCTGGTCACGTGAGCGGCTTTGCCCGTAATTGACAATTGGAATGGCAGTTTTTCATCCGATAGATTCAGAACAACAACGACTATTTTTCCATCAGGATTTAGAAAAGCGGTTGACTGAAGTTTGTCCCGGTTTGTAGAACAGCTGATTCGTTTGGCGCCAGGCTGGATAAATTTAGAGAAATGGCCGATGTAATAGTAACTATTGGTATACATTAGTTTCCCTGTTTTGGTATCCGCATGTACAGGGGCAAAGCAGAAATTCCCCGCATGGTTTGGTCCGCCGTTTTCATCCAGAAGGATATTCCAGTCAGTCCAGGCTGCGGTGCCACAATTAAAGTCGTTAACCATTGAATATCCGTATCTTTCGCCAAGTGACCAATCATTAATTCTGTCAAGACCAAACTTCTCAACACACCCTTCGGTAAAAATGAGGTTTTTATCTGGGAAAGCTTCCTTAACGCGTTTCAGGTTTTCAAACTGCATTCCACTGCCGGTCCAGGTTTCGTACCAGTGAAATCCGATTCCCCAAATATATTTTGCAGCGACTGAATCGCTTAGCAATGTACTGGCTCTTTGATAGATCAAATCGCGATTGTGATCCCATGCAATGAGCTTTTTATCGCCAAAGCCATTGTTGTGCAAAGTGGGACCAAGATAGTTTTTAATGAAATCCCGCTCTTCCTCAGCCGAAAAGTTGCACGATTCCCATTTTTGATTTGCCATCGGTTCGTTCTGCACGGAAAGTCCCCATACCGGAATTCCCAGTGATTCATAGGTTTTAATAAACTTCACATAGTGATTAGCCCATGCCTGGCTGTATCGTAGAAGAAGTTTTCCGCCGTGCAGAACATCATTATTATCTTTCATCCAGGCCGGAGGGCTCCAGGGACTAACGAATAAGGGCAATATTCCTCCTGCCGCAGTGATCGCCTGTTTAATAAATGGAATGCGGAATTTTTCATCGTGGGCAACACTAAAAGTGGTTAACAAGGAATCTTTATCTGCAATATAGCCATAAGTGTCACTCGAGAAATCACAACTGGCAATATTTGTCCTTGCAAGGTTATAGCCAATGCCTTTCTTCGTATCGTAATAAGCTGTGAGAAATTCTTTTTGCGTGTCTTTTGAAAGTTTTGCGAAAACTTCAGCTGAGGCGTCGGTTAAAGCACCGCCAATACCAACCATCGTTTGAAATGTTTTGGTTGGATCAACAAACACACAAACCTGAGTTTCGAGGGGTTGCCCAAAGTCTTCAAACAAAACATCGGATGTTTGAGTCAACCGCAAGGCCGTGTCTTTTGCCGTAGTAAATACTTGTGCCTTAGTTGGATTAACCGGATGAATGGTAGGGGTAGGAGGTTTATTGACAATCGGGGTACTGCATCCCAAGGTCAACAGGAGTAAAAACGCAATTGAAGGTTTAAAACTGTTCATAACTTATAATCATTGTATTACCAGAATTGTTCCCGATTGTGTCAGGAGCCAGGCGCAAGTTAGCAAATTGTCTGTAATTTTTTAACCTTATAAATAACTGCCGGATGAGTTTTCAGATAACACTTTCTGGTAATAAGATAAATGAACTGGTAAACAAATAAGTAATGGAAATAAATAAATGTCGTCTTTTGTAATACTGTATTTGTGGACTTTCGGAGCACAATGCACTTTTAATACATATTCACCACAATTTAAATAAACAACCCGGATGGGTTTGCTCCAAGTTTCCCTCGTATTTGCTCTATGTTTGCTCTATGTTTGGTTCTTGTTTGGTCCATATCGCGTTTATCAAAGATTCTTTAATGACTCGCCTCATCGCCTTTTCGCCCTTGCGCCCCATCATCCCATTTTCCTGCTCTATGTTTGGTTCATATCGAGTCCGGTATCAGG
>JAATGF010000134.1 GCA_015654795.1 Bacteroidales bacterium | reverse complement strand
TGGTTCGATGTTGGTGCATCGGCAGTTGTTGGTGGTGCAACCGGTGGTTTTGGGGCTGAATATAAAGCAGGATTACAACTAAGTAAATTTGGATCATGGGTTGCCACTCACCCAAAATTGATCACCATAGGAGAAATGGCTTTAACCTCGGCCATTGATATTACCGGAGAAGGAGTGCAGCCAGTAAAATTTGATGATTTCTCTAAACGATTTGCAATTAATCTTGCTACTTTTGGATTAACAGAGTTGGCGAGTAATTATACAAAAAAGCTGGTTCAAAACCCTGTAACAGAAGTTACATCAAAGGAACTTCCAGATCAAATGCATCACTATGCAACAAATAAAAATAAATTATACACGCCCCAAATGAAAGAAATAGCATTAAAGTATGGACTTGACTTGGATGGCGATTGGAATAAAGATATGATGAAGCATTTAGGACGTCACCCAAATACGTATCATGATTTCGTATTAGGGGCAATGAATAGAGCTGCAAGTGAAGCAGGAGAAAATCCTTTTTTGTTTAAGACACTATTTAACGATTATGTGAAAAAAGTAGTAAGAGAAAATCCTTTGCTATTAAGAAAAAATGGATGGTAGGTATGAGCAATAAATTATTTTTTATCACATGGGAAAACAGCAAGAATACTGCCGTTGCATATGCCCCCCAAGGTACGCCTTTAGCGTTTGAATTGATCAATCAGCTTGAAGGATTATATGAATTACCCTTTAATCTGGAATTAAAGACTGTTATTGAGGGAAAAAACAATTTGAATGTACTAAACACTTTTCATGCTAATCCAGGAGCAATTGTTGATTATCAACCTAATAGTCTTGCATGGCCCTTAATGTCAGATCGCATGAGAAAAGTAATTGATAAAAATATGCAAGGAGGAAATTATCTTGATTGGATTGAAGCTACTGTTGTTAGTATAGAAGATGGAATAAATTTAAAATATTTTATTCCAAGATTCAAAATACAATTTGATATAATCGACAAAATGAAAACAATATTTGTTCCGGGCACCGATTTGATAATTAAGCCTCATTTTTTGTTGAAAAAAATTGTGAACTTAAATTTCTTTAATAAGCCTTCAATGTTTTGGCAAATCTCCTCATCTCTATATGTTAGCAACTTACTAAGGGCAGAATTAGTTAAAAATAGAATTACAGGTATTAGCTTTGAAAAAGTCTCGTTTTCATAATCATGTTAAGAAGAAAATATTATAGTTTAATTTATTTTATAGCGGACCAGACGTAAGGTTTGGTGAGCACGGTAATTCTTTGAAAAGTCAAAAGCCAACACGGGGGTATATATTATATTCGAATGACGGAACATTTCTAAAGAATGGTATTAAATCGAAGATAGCTACAGAATTAAGATACACAAAAGCATTTATGTCCGATAAGTTCATGGATGCAATTCCATTTCTCAATAGACAAGGTGCATATGATTGGGAGTTTCTGCAAAATACAATAAATCGAGGTCCATTAAATTTAAATATGCATTAAATATATGAGCGATAATAATATTTTGGGTTGTTATGTTTCAACCACAATAGGTAATTTTGGTGATGGCCAGCAAGCGCAAGATTTAGCGACAGAGCAAGGGAAGCTATTTAGGACATATATATGGGGTGAAAAGGGTATGTGCGATACACTAAAGAAATTGAGATACGAAGATTATGGAAAAGATATGATATTAATTCTGTTCCAATTTTATGTTAATCCACTTCCAATTCAGGTACAAAATTTATCGGAGATAGAAAGCTACAGGAAGAAAGAAAAATCTATAGGCATACCGATAATTGTGAACAATGAGAATTTCTTTAGTAAATCAGAAGAAGAGCGGTACAACTTTTTAAAACAATCAATACTTCAAAAGTTAGAGTTGTTAGCCGAAGTAGTTAAACGGAAAAAGCTTGATACCAAAATAGAGATGCTTAAATCTGATTTACAAAAAATCCTAATCTGAATAAAAGTATACCAGTGGGCTGTAACAAAAAAACTCGACTTCTTTAAATTTAAGTAACTCGTTCTTTGAAAAGCAGAAAAGCGGTGGTATATCGGCGGCAGTTACATAAAAGAATGGTTGAACGGTGTCGAAAAAGATTATACCTTTGTGGGTGGTGATGCCTATTCAGCGCCCGTAGTAATTGAAAGATCGGGAACTACGAAAACACCTTACTTCCTGTTGCGCGATTACCTGGGCAATATTACGCATATCGCCAATAACAACGGTTCTTTGAAATACGAATATAGTTACGATGCATGTTCAGTGAAACTTGGTTTTTGTAAGTGTAGCGAAACAAAAACTTA
>JAATGF010000008.1 GCA_015654795.1 Bacteroidales bacterium | reverse complement strand
GTCACAAGATAATTGCTGATAATCATACGGGTTACAGCGATATTTGTCACAATAAAGTCACAAAATAAGCAGATTTCCCGTGACTTTATTGTGACTTTAACTGTGACTTTATTTACTAAAATATCTATGTAATATGCTGGTTGTTAGAAATATATAATAATATAAGTTGTGACATTAACTGTGACACCAGGAATTAAGGCGGTGAGCTTCTAAAAATTAGTTTTTAAAGATGTCATCCTATGATTTTATTTTTGGACTAAAGTTGCAAATGAGCTATAATCGAATAAAAATTTCCCCAACAATATCATCTGATCCATAGTGTATAATGGACTTATCAGAGAATTTCAACAAAAAGCCCGGTGCAAATAATTGCATCGGGCTTTTTGTGAGATGAGCAGACTTATCTATTCTTTCAATGGTTCTCTTTTATTATCTGCTCCTGGAGTTTCTTTCGGAGACTCCAACGTGGTATCGTCGTCGTCTTTTATGGCCTTTTTAAAGTCTTTCATCCCTTTACCAAGGCCACCCATTAGTTCTGGTATTTTTTTGCCACCAAACAGCAGTAACAGGGCTATAACTACAATGAGAATATGCCCTCCTGAAATTGCCAGTAAAATCATTATTCCAAGATTAATTTGTTTAAATACAAAAGTAATATTTCAGTTGACACATTATTCTACAATCGTTCAATATATTTCAATCTTTCGGTTTAAGTTTAAAATTTTCCCTGATACCATTTCCAAAAATCATTTCCATTCGCATAAATTAGCAATGAGAAAAGAATTATCATCCCAACAATCTGGGCATATTCGAGGAATTTATCGCTTGGTTTTCTGCCTGTAATTATTTCAAAAAGGAGAAAGAGGACATGACCTCCATCAAGCGCCGGTATAGGAAGAATATTCATTACAGCAAGGATAATTGAGAGGAAGGCGGTAAGATTCCAGAATGATTCCCAGTCCCAGATGCTTGGGAAAATATTCCCGATAGCGATAAATCCACCCAGCGACTCATAAGCTTTTGTCTCGGGAGCAAAGAGTAGTTTGAACTGTTTCAGATAATTACCTATTGCATGATATCCTTTGGAAATCCCGGCGGGAATTGATTCAAAGAACCCATAGTGAATTGTCTTAAAATCGAATATTCCCACAATATTGTTCTCTCTCTGAATTCCGAGCATACCGCTAACTCCGATTTTTACGGGAACTGTTTTATCAACTCCTCCTCGTTTGATCGAAACACTAATCGTTTTTCCCTTCGACGCGGCCAGGGTATCGGCAAATTGATCGTAGAATTCGAAAGCAAATCCGTTAATTGTCTGTATCTCATCTCCGATTTCAAGGCCTGCATCGCGGGCAGGCGAATCTTTACCAAATCCGATCACTTTACATGCAAACGGAATCCTCAAATCAATAAGATGCCTGTCATTTAGTAGTTTTGGAATTATTTCGTTTTTAACCGGGACAATAACAGTTTCTTCATTGCGTTTTACTTCGATAGTTTTGGCGCCGTTAAGTATAAGTACGGAAACTATTTTATTGAAATCTTCAACCTCTTTACCATCGAGGGAAATTATTTTGTCTCCATTACGAAGACCCAATTCTTTTCCTGTTTCGCTTACCGCAATACCGTATTTTACATTTTTAGTTGGCAGATATTGCTCTCCCCAAACAAAAAGGACAGCTGAATAGAGGATTACGGCGAGGATGAGGTTAAATAAAACTCCTCCGATCATAATGATCAACCGTTGCCATGATGGTTTAGAACGAAATTCCCAGGGTTCGGCGGGTAATTTCATCTGCTCCTTGTCCATTGACTCGTCAATCATGCCCGATATTTTCACATATCCTCCTAACGGAAGCCATCCGATACCGTATTCGGTATCTCCTTTTTTAAACTTGAAAAGCGAGAACCACGGATCGAAGAAGAGATAAAATTTCTCTACCCTACATTTAAAAGCTTTTGAAAATATGAAATGGCCAAATTCGTGAATAATAACCAGTATCGAGAGACTAAGAATTAACTGTGCAGCCTTAATTAGAATAACCATATGTATAACTATATCAATTTTTTAGTTGCAATATACTCACAATCCCGGAAGCATATGCGCGTGCTTCTCGATCCGTTGCAATATAATCATCGAGGGTTGCCTTTGCAATAAATGTCGATTTTTGCATAACCTGTTCATTTACAGCCCAAATATCGGGGAAAGTGATTTTTCCCTGAAGAAAAGCCTCAACGACTATCTCATTGGCCGCATTTAAAATACAGGCCAGATTCCCCCCCTTTTGCAATGCTTCGTAAGCGAGTGCAAGATTACGAAAAATTTTCGTATCAGGGGCTGAAAATGTCAACGTTGGAAAATCTGCAAAATTCAACCTTGGAAAAGCGTTACATATCCTTTCGGGAAAGCTAAATGCATACTGGATAGGTAATCGCATATCGGGCAAGCCAAGCTGCGCCTTGATAGATCCGTCGCAGAATTGTACCATCGAATGAACAATGCTTTGCGGGTGGACCACGACTTCAACCTGATCGGGTTTTAACCCGAAAAGCCATTTGGCTTCGATCACTTCAAAGCCTTTATTCATCAGCGATGCTGAGTCAATGGTTATTTTCGCTCCCATGTCCCAGTTTGGATGCTTTAATGCATTTTGAGGTACTACTTTATCAATCGTTTTTTTGTCCATTCCGTGGAAGGGTCCTCCGGAACAGGTGAGAATTACCTTTTCAACCGGGTTCATATACTCACCCGCGAGACATTGGAAAATTGCTGAGTGCTCGGAATCAACGGGTAAAATATCTACCTTATTTTCAATCGCCAGTCTGTTGATCAGGTCGCCGGCCACGACAAGTGTCTCTTTATTTGCCAGCGCAATTTGTTTTTTCGCTTTTATAGCATTTATAGTTGGGATCAGACCAGAATAACCAACCATCGCCGTCAACACGAGATCAACGGTTCCCATTTCTACTACCTGTGCCAAAGCAGCTGATCCGGCATAAACTTTAATATCCTCACCTGCAAGCGCATTTCTTACAACTTCGTATTTTTCTTCGTTGGCAATTACTACCACGTTTGGACGAAACTTTTTGGCCTGTTCTATCAATAAACTCACATTATTATTAGCGGTTAAAACCTCAACCGAAAATCTTTCCGGATTATTATCAATTACTTCGAGTGCCTGCTGACCGATTGAACCTGTTGAACCAAGTATCGCAATATTTTTCATAGCAATGGTTTAGAATTTGATGTATTCTTCGGGGTTGACCGAAACTCCGTTTAGCCACATCTCGAAATGTAAATGTGGCCCGGTAGTTTCTTTTCCCGTGTTACCCATAATCGCGATAGCTTCCCCTGCCCGAACTTTATCTCCCTGTATTTTAAGAAGTTCTGCATTATGCCTGTAAACGGTGACCAGATTTTGCTCATGCTGTATATAGATAACGTACCCGGTATCAATTGTCCAGCCTGCAAATATTATGGTTCCATCGAGTGCGGCCGATATCCGGGAATTTAATTTACCCACAATATCCACACCAAAATGTCCGTTACTAACATCATGTTTTCCGGTTATCATGCCATTGATAGGGGGGAAAAACAATAATCCGGCTACACCGCCCCTGGCAACAGAACCTGAATTTATCCCGAGATTGGTTTGTTCCTGTGCCATTTCATCCTTGAAAAGACTGTCGTGATCGTATTTCTTAATCGGTACCTGATCCGGGTTTTGTATTGCTTTGCGTCTGACAGCTGTATCTGATGCCGGTGGTGTTTCCCCTGCGAGCATGGCCCTAAAGTCGTTGAAATACTTGTCCCGTCGTTGGATTTCGAGATCAAGCGAATCGGTAATCAATACATTTCGGATCAACATCTGCCTCATTTTCCCGGTTGGGTATCCCGGAATGTATTCCCGCAATGGGGTAAATGCAATTAAGACTGTAACTCCGATGATGATAAATATTACTGCAAAAACCAATGCCATTACCAAGGTCCTTGCATTAAACCTTATCTGTTTTATAATGTGAAGATTAAGGTCGTTAAATACTACAATTCTGTATGGATTCTGAAATAATTTCTTTATCTTATCCCGCTTTCTTTCTTTTGGCATTCCTTTATTGTTTCAATAGTTTTCAAACTTACATGAAATTACAACGATACCCAAAATTTTAGGTGAAATCTAAGTGATTTCAATTTGATGGCATGTTTAGAAATGTTGATTGTTAGTAGTTTGGCAAATGATAAACTTCCTTTGGTTTCTGACGTCAATTTTTTTGCTGCATTTCTTTTGATTTTTCAGATATTGTAACTACATTTGCACCCTCTTAAGGAATAAGACGTTCATTTAAAAAACAAAGATATACTGTGGGGTAGAGCAGTTGGTAGCTCGTCGGGCTCATAACCCGGAGGTCACAGGTTCGAGTCCTGTCCCCGCTACTTTTGGTAAAGTTAAAAACCTGTAAGAAATCAACTTACAGGTTTTTTTGTGCCCAATTGGAAGCATTACACTTTCAAATCAATTCTCCAGGTAAATATTTTGTAACGATGTTTGATCGAGCATGATATGGGGAGAAAAAAGGGCGATAAGACGATGATTCATAGGTCGATGGGGCGAAAAGGCGATGGAGAGAGTGAGAGTTTGCTTATTGTTTCGCTTCGTTACAGTTGAAAAATTGTTCACCGCCTGATAACCGAATTCAGCATCACCGTTATTCGCTGATCAAAACTTAAGCGCTTGCCAGTGTTGCAATACTCACCTTTACACCCGGGATTTTCAGCAAGGGTTCACAACAAGCTTCAAGTGTTGCGCCCGTAGTGACCACATCATCAACAAGTAACAAATGTTTTCCGGTCAGTGAAACACCATTTTTAACACTGAAAATTCCGTTTACATTTTCCCAACGCTCAAATCTTCCCATGTGTGTTTGCGAAGCAGTATGAACTTCCCTTACCAGGTTACCCGATATAACAGGCAGGTTCATTGACTCTGCTAAACCCTTACAAATTTCAGCGCTCTGATTATATCCCCTTTTTCTCTCTTTCTTAGGATAAAGCGGAACCGGAATAATTGCATTAATGTCTTGGTATAATGAATTTTGAATAAGTTCGTACCCAAAAAGAATTCCCATTTTGTAACCCACCTCACGATTTCCTTTGTATTTTAGCTGATGTAACAGATGTTGCAAACGCCCACCTTTATCGAAATGGCAAAATGATGAAGCCTGTGTTATATTTACTCTGCCGACGAATATCTGCGAAACCGGATTCTCCCTGTTGAAATGGTAATTTGTACGCGGAAGGTCGGCAAGGCAATTCAGACAAAGCACCTCTTCCCCTTTTACCAGGGGAGTATTGCATCCGGCACAAAGCTGGGGATAGAAGAGTGAAATAAGATCGTCGAATAGTTTCATTTACCCGGATTCTATTTACTGCTATGCAATTACAAATTTAAATAAAGGTTTTCACAAAATGTAAAAATCAAAATTGATTATCAAAAATATCAGCTACCTTTATTTGCAAAATCAAAGCATTATGGCTAAAGATAAAAAAAACAAAAAAGCACTTAGTTTTAATAAGGCAGGGTTGAAGAAAGCAATCCTTTCTGTTTATTACGAAAATAACAATCAGTCATTTAATTACAAACAAATAGGGGCCGCCGTAGGTGCAAAAAACGCCGGGGAGTTGCAGCTTGTAAATGTTGTTTTACAGGAACTTCGCGATGCCGATACCCTTGTGGAAACAGATCGTGGAAAGTACAGGCTTAAATCGCAGGGGGGAACAGCCACCGGAATTATGGAAGTTGATTCAAAAGGCCATGGTCAGGTGAGTAGCGAAGAGTTGGATGAGCCGGTTTTTGTTTCGACTGCCAACATGAATCATGCTCTTGATGGGGATAAAGTCAGGGTTCGATTGTATGCACGCCGGAAAAGAAGTAATCCCGAGGCAGAGGTGATCGAAGTTATTGAGCGGGCAAAAACAACGTTCGTTGGAACAGTTGATATTTCGCAATTCAGTGCTTTTCTGGTTCCCAACAAAAAAACGCCGTTCGATCTTTTTATCCCTAAAGACAAACTGATGGGGGCAAAACACGGACAGAAGGCTGTGGCAAGAATTATGGACTGGCCCGAACGCGCCAGAAATCCTTTTGCCGAAATTATTGATGTTCTGGGAGATGCCGGGAACAATAACACCGAGATGCACGCCATTCTTGCAGAGTTCGGTCTCCCGTATGGATATCCCGAAGCGGTGAATCAGGCTGCTGAAAGAATTTCAACAGAGATTACAGCAGAGGAGATTAGTAAACGACGTGACTTCCGCGGTGTACCTACTTTTACGATCGATCCGGCTGATGCCAAGGACTTCGACGATGCCCTTTCGATTCAAAAACTGGAGAACGGACTTTGGGAAGTGGGTGTTCATATTGCCGATGTCACCTTTTATGTAAAGCCTGAATCTTTACTCGAGGATGAAGCCTATAACCGAGCAACCTCTGTTTACCTTGTCGATCGTGTCGTTCCCATGTTACCCGAAAAGCTGTCAAATGGGGTTTGCTCCCTTCGTCCAAATGAAGATAAACTATGCTTTTCAGCTGTATTTCAAATAGATGATAACAGTGTGGTTATGAACGAATGGTTTGGACGGACAATTATCCATTCTGATCGCCGGTTTGCTTACGAGGAGGCACAGCAGGTGATCGAGACAGGCGAAGGTGATTTAAAGGCGGAAATCCTCACATTGGACAGATTGGCTAAACAACTTCGGGAGATCCGATTCGAAAATGGATCAATTGGTTTTGACCGTGTTGAGGTGAAATTTGAAATTGATAAAGACGGTAAACCGCTCAGCGTATTTTTTAAAGAGTCGAAAGACTCGAACAAATTAATAGAAGAGTTTATGCTTCTTGCCAACAAACGGGTCGCCGAATTCGTAGGCAAACCTGGTGCAAAAAAGAAGGAACGCACCTTTGTTTACAGGATTCATGATAAGCCCGATCCGGATAAACTCGACTCGTTTAATCACTTTATCAAACGGTTTGGGTACGGAATTCAGACCAATAATCCACAGACAGTTACGGCATCGATGAATAAACTGATCGAAAATGTGGCCGGGAAAAAAGAGCAGAATGTGATTGAAACACTTGCAATCCGAACGATGGCAAAAGCCGAATATTCAACCCGGAACATTGGCCATTATGGTCTTGGGTTTGAATATTACACTCATTTTACATCCCCGATTCGGCGATATCCCGATATGATGGTTCACCGGTTGCTCGCACGTTATCTCGAAGATGGACGATCGGTTCAGGCTGATCAGTACGAAGGGATGTGCAAACATTCGTCTGAAATGGAGAACAGGGCTACGAGTGCCGAACGGGCTTCAATTAAGTACAAACAGGTTGAATTTATGGCCGACAAGATTGGTCAGCAGTTCAGGGGAGTGATCTCCGGAGTAAAAGAATGGGGCATTTATGTAGAATTGGATGAGAATAAATGTGAAGGAATGGTTCCGCTGTTTGAACTCACTGACGATTTTTACGAGTTCGACGAAAAGAACTATTGCATCATTGGAAGGCGGACCCACAAAAAATATCAGTTGGGTGATGTTATCGAAATTGAAATCGCAAGGGCAAATCTTGATAAGAAACAACTCGATTTCCGCATTGTTGGTGAGGAGCTTCCGCCTCAACGGATAAAAGCACCGGCAAGAGGGAGGAAAAAGTATCAGTGAGTCAGATAATAACAAATCACGGTATAGCTGATTGAATGGTAAAAGCCTGACGGAATTAAATGTCAGGCTTTTACCTTATGTCTGGATTTAAGTCGAAATTAAAGTTTGTTTGTCTCTGTTTATTTATATTCTTTTGCGGTAAATTACCGGAATAATTATCGATGTCCCCCAATTGGGAGCAAACTCAATCTAAGCGATGATGGATGTGACGCCTTTTACATTAAGCCTGATGAAATGGATTCTGATTATCATTGTACTGGTGATCGGATATTTTGTTTTAAACCGTACGCGTACCTTTGCAAACGGAACCAAAGGCAAAAAATTGTCATTTAATAAACGAAAGGTGCCTTACGATGCTGAAATTTGCCTTGATAAAAGCCGACGGTTTAACCCATCATTAATAGGGATGACGGTCACGAACACAGGGACTAAAGAAATTGATCTCAATGCACCTGTTATTGTTTTTAAGCGGTGGTTTAGCAAACGTAAATTCAAGGTACTAAAGGTAGAACATTCGGAGATTTACCCTATTCTTTTAGAACCTGGCAGAACATATGAATTAGATATATCGATGGATCAATTTTATGAGGCCGTGCCTGAATTGCAACTGGCCTGCCGGATGAGCATCGAGATGAAAGATCAAAATGGAAAGAAATTTAAAAGTCAGACAATAAGGCTGAAATTGTTTTAATTTAAATGAGAGACTGGAAATTTAAGGATAGCGATTTTAGCAACTTCCCTGTTTATGAGGGTCGTGATTTGGGTATTACCTGGTCAGCCGAAAAAACCTGTATAAGAATATGGGCACCAACGGCAAAGCGGATTTTTTTCCGTTTGTACAAAACCGGACAAGGTGGTGAGGCAATTAACGAATTTCCAATGCTTCCGGATGATGACGGTACCTGGACATATGAAATCAAGGAAAATCTCGAAGGTCTTTTTTATACGATCCAGGTTCGCGATGGTGAAGGCTGGCTTAAGGAAGGACCTGATATTTATGCGAAAGCTACCGGAGTAAACGGCTTTCGGGGAATGATCATCGACCCGCAAAAGAGCAATCCTCCGTTGTGGGGTTCAGATACTCGCCATACTGTTGCAAATCCGACAGATATGGTGATATATGAAGTTCATATCCGCGATTTCTCCATGTCGCCCACCTCGGGAATCAAAAATAAGGGTCGATATTTGGGATTTACCGAAAGGGGAACAAAGCTTTCAACAGGAGAGACTACGGGTATTGATCATTTGAAAGAACTCGGAATTACCCATGTTCACCTGCTTCCGGTTGCCGATTTTTATACGGTGGACGAATTAAATCCATCTGCTCAGTATAATTGGGGTTACGATCCGCTAAATTACAATACACCCGAGGGATGGTATTCATCCGATCCTATTGATGGGGTAGTGCGGATCAGGGAATTGAAAATGGCCGTGATGTCATTACACAATAACGGAATAGGTGTAATCCTCGATGTTGTTTATAATCATACCGGGCTGATTTTCGAATCTTATTTCAATCAGACGGTACCAGGATATTTTTACCGTTTTAATAAAGATGGCAGATTTTCTGATGCCAGCGGATGTGGAACAGAATTAGCCACAGAGCGCGAAATGGTCCGGAAATATATTGTCGAATCTGTTGCTTATTGGGCTGAGGAATACCATATTGATGGTTTTCGTTTCGATCTGATGGGATTAATAGACATTGAAACGATGAATCTTATCAGAAAAAGACTCGACACAATCGATCCGAAGATATTCATGTATGGCGAAGGATGGGGTGCCGGTGAAAGTCCGTTTCCCGGAAAATTTCGTGCGCTTAAATCCAATACAAGCCAACTCGACCGTATTGCCTCGTTCTGTGATGATATGCGTAATGGATTGAAAGGATCTCCGTTCGAAAAAAACAATGCAGGTTTTATTAGTGGGGTTACTTTGCGCGAAGAGCAGCTGAAATTTGCAATCATCGGGGCTGTTCAGCACGATCAGATTATTTACGACTACGTAGTTACTTCAAAACAGGCGTGGGCAAATAGTCCGGCCCAATGTGTGAACTATGTATCGTGCCACGATAATTATACTCTTTTCGATAAACTTCAGTATTCGTGTCCCGAGGCCTCGCCCGAAACGATCGAGCGGATGGCCCGTCTTGCTTTTGGAGTCGTTCTGACATCGCAGGGTGTGCCTTTTATCCTCTCCGGCGATGAGATGCTCCGTTCGAAGGGAGGACATCACGATTCGTACCGGTCGCCCGACTATATTAATCAAATCGACTGGACCCGAAAAGTGCAGTACAAGGGATTGGTGAATTTCGTTAAAAGCTGTATTGGATTACGGCATCAGCATCCGGCTTTCCGAATCAGTGATGGCGATATGGTACGTTCGAAACTCAGATTCTTTGGCAAATATGTTCCCGGGATTATCGCTTACGAACTCTGCGATCATGCCAACAGCGATCGCTGGCGTAGAATCCTGGTTTTGCTCAATGGGAATAACTACTCTGTGGAATGCGAAATCCCGATGGAGAACTGGTTGATTGTTGCTCAAAACGGAGAGGTAATGCCTAATGGTTCAGGATATACGAAAACCAATCTTGTTCGCCTGCATCCCATTGCGATGATGATCCTTGCTGCGGAAGATTAAAAGGCAGGATGAACCCAATTATTTCAACTTATTGCCATCTCATATGCTTCTTTGATTTCCCGACCGTGATATTTTAGATTCCGCTGGTTTCAAGGGATATCCGGATATCGATCTCCTTCGTACTTGATTTAGAAAGCAGCCATCAATAAATTAATATCCGTTACCGGGATATTAAGGACTTCGCCAATATCCTGGTTGGTCAAAACGCCGTTAAAAACATAGATTCCTTCGCAAAATCCGCGGTTGGTCTTGACATATTGATTTACTCCGCCCGACTGTCCAATCTCGAGTAGCATAGGAGTCAGGATATTGCTTACGGCTATTGATGTTGTGCGGGCAACACGCGAAGTGATATTGGGTACGCAGTAATGGATTACTCCGTGCTCAACATAAGTTGGTTTTTTATGGTTGGTAATCCTCGAAGTTTCTATACATCCACCCTGAATAATATTCAGATCGATAATGATTGAATTCTCTTTCATCCCTTCGACCATCTCCTCGGGAACAATCATTTTGGGCACTTCATTCATTGATAGTGCACCTATCACAACTTCAGCGGTTTTCATTGCCTTTCGCAGCGCTTTAGGATGGAAAACGGAGGTGAAAACCCGTTGTCCGAGCCGTGACTGGAAATCCATTAATTTGGAAATGGAATCATCGAAGATTTTTACTGTTGCACCAAGTGCGAGAGCAGTTCGGGCTGCATGTTCGGCGGCTGTTCCGGAGCCAAGAATTACAACTTCGGTAGGTGAAATTCCGGTTACCGAACCAAGAATTACCCCTTTACCGTTGCGGGCAGTGCTCAGGTATTCGCTGGCGACAATCATTGCCGTATTTCCCATGATTTCGCTGAAAATCCTTTCGACAGGATAGATGCCGTTTTCATCTTTCATATACTCAAAACCAACGGCTGTGACTTTTTTCCGCATCAGGCGCCGCACCGATTCCTGGGTTTGCATGGTTAGGTAGATCGGCGAAAGAAGTAATTGGTTTCCTTTCATCAGCTCGGTCTCTTCATGTGTGAAAGGAGACATTTTTAAGACGATATCACACTGAAAAATCTCGGCTGCCGATTTACAGATTACGGCTCCGCAATCGGAGAAGGCTTTGTCTGAGTAATTGGCCTCCTGACCTGCTCCGGATTCTACAAATACTTCATGCCCGTTATTGACAAGTAATTCGACGGATTGGGGCGTCAATGGCACACTGTATTCTATGCTTGCAGAATTATCGGGAATGCCGATGTTCAATTTAATATTGCGCGGGCATCTTGTATATAGCTCTTCGCGGGGAAGAAGCTGGTCATTGGCCAGTGTCGATAATTTACCACCTTTCCGTTGATTCATAGTCAGAGTATTAAATGATCTTCTACTTTGTTCGCCGACAGTACATTTTTACATTTTCGGCAGATAGGAAGTTTGTTTGAAAATATCCAAAGATACCAAAACCTTCTCAATCATCGATCAATAATTCATATAACAAACGAATGTTAAAGTCTGTTGCGGATAATCGGTGCAATCAAACAGATTCAATGATCCTTTTGCCATTTTCAATCTCCCTGATTGTTACCTTCACTGCGATTGAAGGTAAAAGAGGTTCGATCAATTCGGGCCATTCAATAAAACAATAATCGCCACTATAAAAGTAATCTTCGTATCCGAAATCATAAGCCTCGCTAAGATTTTTGATGCGGTAAAAATCGAAATGAAAGATCGCAAAGTCGTTTTCTGTTTTATATTCATTTATAAGGGCAAAAGTAGGTGAAGTGACGTAGTCGAGGACCTGCATCTCTTCGCAAAGCGCCTTAATGAAAGTTGTTTTACCAGCTCCCATTTCGCCGTAAAACGCAAATATACGATCTGCCGGATGGGCCTGTAAAAACCTTGCTGCGATATGGTTGATCTCGGAAAGCGATTTTATCTCTGCTCTGAACATTTTTCCTGATGTTTTTCACCTCAAGTATAATTAAAATCCTGCTTTAATAAAAGCGATTAAGCAATATTTCCAGTTTGTCTTCAATTGGCTGGTTGATAATTTGATATCGATACTGCCAAAAATCAGGTATACGGCATAGTAATTTATCGTATTTTTGGAAAATAAAATCAGAAACTTTTAATGCTATATCAATGAATATTCCATCAAATTTGAAATACACGAAAGACCATGAATGGATTCGTGTTGAGGGTGCTTTTGCTTTTATTGGGGTGACAGATTTCGCGCAGGGCGAATTGGGTGATATTGTTTATCTCGAAATAGAAACTGTTGGCGAGACCTTGGCTAAAGAAGCGGTTTTTGGTACAATCGAAGCCGTAAAAACTGTTTCTGATTTGTTCATGCCTGTTTCGGGCGAAGTCCTCGAAATGAATGAAGCACTTACTGATGCTGCCGAACTTGTCAATACTGATCCTTATGAAAAAGGGTGGCTAATCAGGATTAAAATGAACAACCCTTCCGAATTGGACGAGTTGCTATCTGCAGAACAATATAAAGCGATGATTGCTGAGTAAAACGGCATTCGTTTCTTTTCTTCCCGCTATTTTTATATGCTTAGCTTTTGCTTCAATCGTCTCAAAGCGAATGAAGCCAGAAATTCAGGAATCTCTCCTTCTGAGGAGGAGGGTTTCCTGTTTTTTTGTTAAAGAAAATTTGGGTGAGACGCAACAAATAAAGGAATCTTGCAATTGCTGATGCGTAATTTATTGTAAAAAAACATCAGTTGAAAAATGTTTTTACTTTTACCGTAAAATATTTGGTTTATTCTCATTCGTCTGATATTCTCTTTTAATTTATTGATTATATTTGATGACTAAATGATTTCTCTTGAAAAAAATCAGGAACATATTTTTTGTCAGAGTTACGGGTTTTATGCTCTATCTATTGATGGGACTGGCGTTTTATAGTTTTTCCCAACAAGATCCTGTGTTTACTCAGTATATGAATAATATGTTGACCATTCAGCCGGCGTATGCGGGGATTTCGGGGTCCCTAAATATAACCGGAATTTCGCGTGCCCAATGGGTCGGATTCGATGGCGCTCCCAATACAAATACGCTTACGATCAATGGTCCCTTGCCAAGATTTAATGTTGGACTCGGATTGACTATCGTAAATGATAAGTGGGGACCGATCCGTCAAAATGGCTTGTATGTGGATTATGCCTATCATGCAAAACTGGGACAGGATCAATTTCTCTCATTTGGCGTAAAGGGGGGATTCAATGTCTCGCAGGCTTATCTGACTGACGTCGTGGTTAATGATCCAAATGATCCTGTTTTTTCATATGATGTGAAGATTAATTTCCTTCCAAACCTGGGTGTCGGAATTTTGTGGCACAGTGACCGCTTTTTCCTTGGAGCATCTTCTCCCAAGATTATAAAGAACAGGATGGAAAATGAGAATGGTGAAAATGTTTACCGCGAAGTGCTCCATTTCTATGGAATGGGAGGATATGTATTTTTTCTAAGCGATGTAGTAAAATTTAAGCCTACAGTACTTTATCGCTGGGCGGAGCGAACTCCCAGTACCATTGATTTTTCGGGAAATTTTTTACTCTACGATCGGGTTTGGGCAGGCGCTACCTATCGAATGGAAAACTCGTACGCATTAATTTTTCAGTTCCTTGTGAATGATCAGCTTAAATTTGGGTACTCCTATGATCAGACGACCTTTCATCCAACTCAGGCTAATTCGGGCACACATGAGTTTCTGATTAGTTACGACTTCGTACGTGGACGCAGAGGAAGACAAATCGTGCCCCGCTATTTTTAAGATTAATCCTCAAGAAAATATCTTAACTGATCAAGCATAATTGGAACATCTTCCGGATTAACACCTTGTTTTATAAGATGCTGTAAATCTTCGTCAAATGCGTCCATAAAATCTTTTTCAGAACTGTCGGGATCGTTTATGCTTTTTTTGTAATAGGCGAGCGCTGCCTTTCTGTTTCCAAGACACCACTGAACATGCCCCATATTTAGCAGATCGTATTTGTTAGGACCGTCGGTAATCAAGCGTTCGTAGTACTTCTCTGCCTGTTCAATTTTGCCTACAAGAAAAGAGCACCATCCGATAGGACGCCAGATTTTTTTATTCCCTGGTGAAAGATATTCAACTTTGTAGTAAGACTTTAAGGCATCTTCATATAAGTTCATCTCCATCTGGCATTGTCCGATTGAAACATACAGACTTAAGTTTTCAGGCTCAAGAATTGTAGCTTGCTGATAATATTCGAGTGCTTTGGCTGGCTTTTTAAGGTTGCGGTAACACAGCGCGATCTTTTTGAGATTCCAGATTTTATTTTGATCGAACAGGTCAGCCTTAAGGTAAAAATTAAGCGCCTTTTTATAATCCCCCATTTTTTGATAACAATAAGCCATTTTCTGCAGCATTTCTGCATCATCCTTGCTTTGAAGTAATAATTCGAAAATGTCTGCCGCATCCTGGAAATAATTCTTTGCGAAATTAAACTCTGCGATGCTTCGCTGAATTTTCAGGTCTTCACGTAACAATTTAGAGAAGGCGAATTTATTATGAAAGTCAAATCTCCATGCAAAAATGTCTTCGAAACCATCGCGTTGAGGATGAATTTTAAAAAACCGATATAGATCGCGAACATATTGGCTTATAACGGTTTCTGCCTTTTTCTTGTTTCCCAGAAATGTAGCATCCCTGGCGATTTCTTCAAGTTGCTCTGATTCGGCTGATAATGAATCGGAGACCATCTTTTTATACTCAGGCGGAATATTTGATATACTGAAGAAAAATGAATATTTATCAGAATTGCAAAGTATCGGCGAATTCACGATCAGTTGAGTAAAGGCAGGGTCTTCGCCGGATTCTTTGTTTATAGGGTTTCTTTTTATTTCGGGATGATCAGGTGTAAAAGGGAAAAACCAGTTTGCCAGTTCGCTGAAAAACGGATATTGCTTTAACATTGAAAATGAGCTTAGAAATACATCGGCTCCCTCAGATTGCATCTCTGTTAGTTCTTCCATCTTACCCATAAGTCCCGGAGAATCTTTGAGGATCTCCTTCCACTCGGGGTTTTTGTCCTCAGAGAGACCTTCCGTAAGCAGGCTTTCGATGCTTAATTTGTTACGGAGGTTGGGGCTTAATTTGATCATCTCAGGAATAATTTCATCCTGAAGTTTTCGCTGTATTTCTTCGGTCTCTTTGCTGCGGATAAACTGAAGAATCGACTTTTCGAAATTAGACCTAAACCGCGGATCTTCGATCAAAATTTCCAGTCTTCCTGTTATCGCATGGAAAAGGGGCATTCTTTGATCATAATAGTAAATTCCTATAAGCAGGCCAATCAGGGCCCTTTGACTGATCTCTTCGTCTGGAATATCATAAGCATTGAAAAGGAGTATGATCTTATTCTCATCAAAAAATCGCATCAGGCTCAGTGTTAATCCTGTAACAATAAGTGATTTTTCGTAGAAAGGGAAACTCGCATTTTTCAAAAAAGATCTGATAAACTGAATTTCATTCTCCGTCATTCTGTCGGTAAACCAAACATGGTAGAAAACGGTATAAATTTTTTGCAAATGAATCTCATTTTCCATTTGGATATTGCGGCCCCCAACTGAGGTATCATTGACAAGGTTCCGGAGTTCTTTATGTATCGAAAATTTGTCAAGATCTCTTAAGAACTCATCAAAATTGATGATAAAATGCTTAGCAAATCCACGCTTTTTTTGATATTCAACAGATTGCGAAAATCTCATGCGTAGTCGCTCGTAGGTATTGTCGGCGAGTTCGAACGAGGAAATTAGTAAGTGCTCATATATCTTTTGCCTTTCCGGGTCGTTGATCCCTTCGACAGTATATTTGAGCATAAATTTGTAATTTTGCTCAAGACTGACAAATTCATCATGGAATTCACCAAGTCCGCTTTCCGAAACTAATTCTTCCAGAAGATCGAATGCGGGCTTTAGTTTCCTTTCTGACAGCAGATTGCAAATCTGTCGGTATTTGTCCTTTATCTCTTTTTCTGTTATCATAGTCTCGATATTACATCCTTTCAAATTTAATAGAAAAACGGTTCTTTCCAAAAATCATAATGAGGATCATCTTATTATTGTCTTATTGGCTTTTACGCGACCAACAATGATATGTTCCCATTTAGCTTGAGACTCATTCTGATAAGTCAAAAGATGGATACCTAAATTTGTTTAATATTTTAATACACAGAAATACAGTGACATAGAAAGTACTTCTTTAATTCAATCAGGGAAGAAGCATTTCTTTTGAGATGAATATTTATCTTTAGGAAATTAATTTTGGATTTTTAAGCCATGAATGCAATACTCAGGAGTAAAGAAATCAGCTGGTTATCATTTAATGAAAGGTTACTTCAGGAAGCTTCGAAACCAGAAGTGCCATTGATTGAGCGACTTAAATTTCTTGGGATTTATTCAAATAATCTTGATGAATTCTTTCGCGTGCGTGTTGCCATTCTTCGACGTTTAGCGATGATTGGCCAATTGGAGCTCGCCGAGGGAGGAAATCCGCGGGAAGTGCTTACGCAGATTGAAGAAATTGTTATAGAACACAGCAATCGGTTTGAAGATATCTATAACCAGATATTGAAGGAATTGGCTAATGAGAACATTTTCATTATTAATGAGAAACAGCTGACACCCGAACAGGGAGAGTATGTGACGTTATATTTCAAGCGGGAGGTAAGGCCGAGAATTATGCCGATTATCCTGAAAAAAGGGACGAAAATGCCACTTTTGCGCGATGATGCGATCTACCTTGCTGTGGATATGGCGAAGAATAAAAAATCGGAATATGCCCTTATTGAAGTTCCAACCGATTTGCTGCCAAGATTTGTCATAATACCTTCAAACGATGGTAAAACGCATATTATTTTACTTGAAGACGTTATTAGGTACGAACTGGACGACACATTTTACATGTTCAGTTACAAAAAGATAAGCTCTTATATTTTTAAATTAACGCGTGATGCGGAACTCGATCTGGATGATGATGTGGCAGAGAGTTACGTTAAACTGGTTGCAAAAAGTATTGTAAAACGAGGTAACAGCGCACTTGTTCGGTTTGTCCACGAAAAAGAGATTCCCGAAAATCTGCTCTCCTATCTGCTTTCCAAGTTGAATTTCAAAAAGGAGGATGTTGTTATTGGAGGAAGTAGAATACATAATTTTAAGGATTTTATGGGTTTCCCAATGATAGGGGCTGAGCATCTTTATTATAAGCCGATAAGTCCGGTAAAGCATCGGAAAATTGTGCATGGACAAACTTATTTGAACAGTATAAGTAAAGGTGACATTTTATTTCATTTCCCCTATCATTCATTCTTTCATTTTGTTGATTTATTGCGCGAAGTCTCTATTGATCCGAAAGTGACAGAGATTAAAATGACCGGTTATCGTTTGGCTCGTAACTCACATGTTATAAATGCCTTAATCAATGCAGCCCGAAACGGGAAAAAAGTGACCATGGTGCTCGAACTTCGGGCACGTTTCAATGAACAGGAAAATATTGAATATGGTAATCTGCTTGACAAAGAGAATGTTAAGGTGATTCTTGGCGTTCCCGGACTGAAAGTACATTCGAAATTGTGCCTGATTACCCGCAAAGAGAAGAAGGAAACGAAGAAATATGCTTTTGTCGGTACCGGGAATTTTAACGAGGTAACGGCCAAAGTTTTTTCTGACCAACTACTGTGCACTGCCGATCCTAATATTGCGCGTGAAGTGACGCGTGTATTTGATTTTTTCGATCGCAATTACAAAATTGGAAGATTTCAGCATCTGCTGGTTTCGCCATTTACGATGCGTAAAAAAATGATTGCGATGATCAAACAGGAGATGCTGAATGCAAAAGCGGGAATTGAAGCACGTATCTATTTGAAATGCAACAACCTCGTTGACACAGAAATTATAGGTAAAATCGATGAGGCTGCCAGATGTGGGGTTGATATAAGGTTAAGTATAAGGGGAATGTTTTCGATGTATACTTCATCGGCTGACGGGAAAGTCAATATTCCGGCAATAGGAATGATTGACAGATATCTCGAGCACTCGAGGTTGTATTATTTTTATAATGGAGGCGAAGAAAAATTATATATCTCTTCTGCCGACTTCATGTCGCGAAACCTCGATCGCAGGGTCGAGGTTGCAGTTCCTATTTATGACAAGGAGATTAGGGAAGAGCTGCTCGATTTTTTCAACCTGCAATGGCAGGATAATACAGCTGCCCGGATCCTGGATAACGACTTAAATAATAGGATCAAAGATGAGGATAAAGAACCTAAGGTTGAATCACAATTAGGCTTTTATGACTATCTCAGCGAAAGAAACATCAGATAAATCTGATAATGAAATTATTAGGAGGAACCTTCTTGCTTTTGGAAGTTGCGAATCTGAGATATGGAAAAAAACTGTTATCTCTGATAAACGACTTTTTGATCAGCTTTTTCAGCTTATTTTTTCGGATGATAAACGCGTGGCGTGGCGCGCATGCTGGATTATCGATACTGCCTCCGAGGAGTTTCCTGATTTGCTTGCCGGGAAGATTCCTGAAATAATTGAGGGGTTAATATCAACGAATAATGGTTCCTTAAAAAGACATTTTACCCGGATTCTTTGCCGTTACCAAATTCCTAAAGAATTTCTGGGAGTCGTCGTCAACAAAAGTTTCGAGCTGCTTGCGCCTACTGAGGCTGCAGCCGTACGTGTTTTTGCAATGCAACTTCTTTTCAATATTTCGCAGGAACTACCTGATTTAAAAGGGGAACTTATTTGTGTGCTTGAGAGTTTACAGGAAGAAGGCGCTTCAGCGGGTTTTATAAACCGGTCCGGCAAATTGCTTCGGCAACTTCGTTCTTAGGAAATCAATTCTCCAATCAGGCATTAAGTGCCGGGAATAGAATAATATCGTATTTGTAAAAGTGGGACAGGGAGGTGGAGTGAGGGAGCAAGTCAAGTCAAGGCGATGGGGCGATAAGGAGAAAGGGTGATTATGCCATTGAAAAGGTCATTAAAAATCTGCGTTTATGGATACGATGCTGATATAGGACCTGATACCAGACTCGATATGGGGACCAAACATGGAGCAGGTATGAGGGAAATATGGAGCAAACCCATCGGGCTGTTTGTTTCAATTACGATAGATTATATATTAAAAGGGATCAGGACAAATATCTGGAGGAATGAATTTTTGACCTGTCCTTAAATTTGTTTACAGATTTTTTAATTTAATCCCCTCGATTCTGTTTTTGCAATTTGTATTCTTCTTCTCATCTTTACTTTTGTTGCAGTAATAATTTTTCGGCGATCCCCTTCGTTTGTAACCTACTCTTTATACACAAATCATGACCATTTCATATGTGAACAATTTGTTTTTTTAAGGTCAGATAGCCTGCTCCGATCCATCGGAGGAATCCCCGTTTTAAATCGTGTTTCTATTAAATTTAAATTAGAGGATATACAAAGAGAATAAACATCAAATCATTAGATTAACCCAAATACAATGCCATCAAAAACCTTATTTTCAAAGAAAAAAACCTTAGTAGAAATAGAATAAGCAACATAATAAAACCTTATTCCCTTATTTATGAAGTCCCATCAGAAAACAAGCAGCCCGCAAATAAGGGCATGAGGTTGTGGGTTGTGAGCATTGATTTTCTACTGGGTAGTCCTGTAAAATATGGCTTCAAGATAAAGCGATCAAAATAATTTTGAATATGGGATATGTATAAAGAGTAGGTTTGTAACGAGGAGGTGGTGGTTATTCGTTTGTAACGATAAATAACGCCGGCATCAAAGAAAAGAGCAAAGCATCGTCCATGTCCGTCCGTCTCCGTCCATCTCAGAAAAAGTCAACCCAGACTATACGTTTTTTCACTACCTTTATCGTATCGATAAAGGCGCCCCACTTCCTCCGTACCTGGTCCGTATCAACTCCTGACCTTCC
>JAATGF010000135.1 GCA_015654795.1 Bacteroidales bacterium | reverse complement strand
ACTGTTGGTCAATATGGCAATGCAGAAGTGATTAAGAGATATGTTGAGAATCAAGGCAGGCAATATAGCCCAATTCATGTTCAGCAACTCAGTTTATGGTAACTTCGGATACCTCGGGGCTTGCCCCGGGGTTCTTCATTCCCTGTTTTTAGATCTGCTTGCCATATCAACCATATAAACAATTTACTTTTGTGAACTAAGAGCGCCAATATCTAAGATGATTAGTCAACAAAATAAGATTCGTGAAATGCTAAATTTCAAAGTAAAAACTCATCAGACTGATCTGACTATTAGATCACTAAATCAGCTGTTGACTTCACAAACTCTTAATTCCAATTAAACCAACTGCAAACGCTCTAAAGTCTTGAGCAATTTCAATTGCGGTTGCCAATTCTTCGTTTGATAAATAAATGGTTCTGTCAGGGTACCTTATTTGTACACTGAAACCGTTCAATAAGATGGCTTTATCGTATCTTTCTTCACTTATTTCAAGCTTTTTCGTCAATAAATCCAATAGGTAAATCAGATTATGAGAACGCTGAAAATCAATTTCATAATAGACAAGTATGGCTTTAATATATTTTTCAACGGCCTGCTGACAGTGAAATGCTATTGTATCAAAGTAATCCGGGATGTGTAAAAATATCAACTTAGCAGAACCCAAATCATGATCTGCTTTATTAATCCACTCTTTAATATGATCGTCATTTACGTTCATAAAGAATTTTTGATGTCTTAATGGCAGAATTCAAAAATGAAGACTTTTCATTTTTCTCTTTTTCAAATTCAGTGTTTGTATAAACAAGAATATCCATCGGTATCATCGAACCAATCAACAACTTCTGTATATCAAAACTTCTTTTATGCCGCGGAAGATCGGTATTCTGTATGACTAACAAATCGACGTCGCTGTCATTATTCGCTGTCCCAGAAGCATAAGAGCCAAACAAAATAATTTTATCCGGATTAAATTTCAATACAATCCGGGCAACAATCTCATTTATTTTTTTTAACTCGATCATAAACCTAAAATCTATCGCAATTTACAACTTTTTTCGCAATATGATAATTCATTAGGAAAGCGATTTTGTTTAGTGAACTGGTGAATGTTCAAATCAGGAGTACTCATCCGGTCACTATAAATTATTTTGGTCTGCTCACATTATCTACCAGATAAACAATCGATTGATGCGAAATACCCGAATGAAGACTCAGTCCTATTTCGCAGGTGCGGCTCGTCGAATAACCATTCTTTATCTCCCCGGGTAACTGAGATTTGAGGTTTCTTAATCCATGTTGGTTAAGCTCAGGAAACGAAAACCCACGGTCACCGGCAAAACCACAACAATTGGTTTCGGGGACAACAACTTTGGCTGCACACTTTTCGGCCAGTTCGACCAGCTTATCCTCCAATCCCATTTTCTTCATACTGCAAACGGGGAATACGGTAATCGTCTCATTGATCGGGGTTATATTTAGATGAGGCAGCAAGTATTCCAGGATAAACTCAACAGGTTCGTAAAGTTTAAGCGTCGGTTCCATATTTTCCTTCATCGTATAAAGGCAAGGACTCATATCGCAAAGGACCGGATATTTTCCGTTTTCACTGGCTTTGATCAGCGCAGCCTCAAGTTCTCTCGATTTTTTGGTTCCAGCTTCCGTGTAACCTTTACTCAAAAAAGCCATTCCGCAACAAAGTGCATTAAGATTTTCGGGATAAATCACTTCAAAACCACCCTTATTTAAAAGCTGAACCATCTTCTCCGAAAGTTGCTTTTCAGTGCGGTGTTCTTTCGAAACGCCCATCACGCGATTGATACACGAAGAAAAATAAACCACTTTACGCTGACTGTCAGATCTTAATGTAACCTTTACATCAATAGGCCTGGCACCCAATGGCATATAAGGATTCCAGAGCGGAATCCGGTTTCCGGACAAAGATCTCATCCCCCCGGAAATATCCTTCATCAACGATGTTCCCAATATTGAATGAAAAAACCCGACAACCGAAAGCCCCGTTCTCGCGGTCGATGTAACACCGCTCATCCGGTCGGCAATCCAGACTGCCCGGTTTTGTCCCGAGCCTATTTCTTCTGTTCTCAGAGATTTAACAAGCTTTCCGGTATCAATTTTAACAGGGCAACTTGTGGCACATAACCCGTCTGTGGCACAGGTTTCGTTGCCCTCATATTTGAAATCTTTTGCTAGCGATGCTAAAATATGTGGTTCATGCCCGCTTCTCCGAAGATTTGCCATTTCGCGGTAAACAACAATCCGCTGACGGGGCGTAAGTGTCAATTCAGCTGATACACAAGTTGGTTCGCAAAAACCGCATTCAATACATTTATCGATCTTTTCGCTGGCCGCCGGAATTGGTTTCAGGTTTTTCAGATGTGCTTTCGGATCAGTATTTAAAATCACACCCGGGTTAAGCAGGTATTGGGGATCGAAAATACGCTTAATCCGCTTCATCAGTTCAAAAGCATCTCGCCCCCACTCCATCTCAACAAACGGAGCCATATTACGACCTGTCCCATGTTCTGCTTTTAGAGACCCATCGTATTTGGCAACCACCAGCTCGGCTACATCAGCCATAAATTTACTGTAACGGTCAATCTCACTTTGTGATCCAAAATCTTGCGTAAACACAAAATGAAGGTTTCCTTCCAGGGCATGACCAAAAATTACCGCTTCGTGATAGCCCCATTTTTCAAAGAGCAAATGGAGATCGTGTGTTGCTTCAGCCAGGCGAGGCACAGGAAAAGCGACATCCTCAATGATTACGGTGGTTCCTGTTTTACGCATCGCTCCAACCGAAGGAAAGAGTCCTTTACGAATCTTCCAAAGCAACGCATATTCCGACGGGACTCCTGTAAAATGGATAGGTATTTCCGACGGGATCGACTGAATTGTATTTAGAATAATGGAAATCTGTTCATTGAGTTCGTCTTGATAAAGAGCTCGCGTTTCAACAAGAATTGCGCTTGCCGTTGGACTAAGTGTTTTCAGATAATCAGGCATTCCCTCATGATCTTCAACCGACCGCAAACCGGCCCTATCCATAAGCTCGACAGCCGAGACAGGAGCAGATTTCAATAACGAAACCGCATTACAGGCTTTTTCAATATCGGGGAAAATCATCAGCGAACTTGCCCTGAATGGATGCTCCACAACGGTTTTATAACTAATTTCAGCGATAAAGCCAAGTGTTCCTTCCGAACCAATCATCAGATGCTCAATCACATCAAACGGATCAGAAAAATCAACAAGTGCATTTAGGCTATACCCCGTCGTATTTTTCATCTTGAATTTTCGGGAAATACGATTGGCCAAAGTCTCATTTGCCTCGACCGATGCCACCATTTCGGAAATATCCCGGATTAATTGCGAATGTGTCTGACTGAATTGCTCTTTGCTCCGTGGATCAGCCGTATCAAGCAATGTTCCATCAGCAAAAATAATACGCAAACCATCAACCGTTTTATAAGAATTCTGGGCGGTTCCACAGCACATACCACTCGCATTATTGGCCGCAATACCGCCAATCATGGCTGCATTAATTGATGCCGGATCGGGACCGATCTTTCGGCCATAAGGGGCCAGCAATCCATTTACACGCTCACCTGTCAATCCGGGTTGAAGCTTAATTTTTAACCCATTATCTGAAATATGAAATTTCTTCCAATGATTTCCCGCGATAACCAAAACCGAATCGGAAATAGCCTGACCCGAAAGGCTCGTCCCCGCGGCGCGAAACGTTACCGAAATCGAAAGTTTAGAACTTTCCTTTAAGATTAGTGAAACCTCCTGTTCATTCTTTGCCTTTATCACCATTTGGGGAATAAGCCGATAAAAGCTTGCGTCGGTGCCATAAGCAAGGGTGTGAAGAGGATCGTGATAGATTCGTTTTGGATCGATAGCTTCCGTAAGTTGTTTATAAAGAGTCTTATATTTTCCGGTGAGCATGGTGATATTTTACTGAATTTGTCAATGCAAAAATACATAAATATATTGGCTGTCGGAGTAAAAATACGGAAATGACAATCATATTGAAATCATGGCAAAACCGGCTTGAAAAAAGAATCACCAGCCGGGTTAGGTTGGTGATTCTTTTAAATTGCGCATAAAAAGTGGCGTAACAGTCAACTTTTCATGCCTGTTGATATTGAAAATTACTCATTCAACGAGGTACATATTTTTTGGTTGATTTCCCTGACATGTTGTTCGTCAATCTTTATCACTTTACGATCGTAAGTCATCAAACCGTTTACTTCGCCCTCAACATCAGTGGTCTGAGTATATACTCCTGCCGAAAAGCCTGATTTGATCATCTTTAGCAATGATTCGGCATATTTTACATACTCGTCGGTCACTTCTTTCGAGTTTTTGAATTGAACATATCCCCAGTTTTTGTCAGCCGCCCAAAGATGCCCGGCCAAAGCCATACCTATACCGCCGTATTCGCCAAGAACAGTTGGCCGTTGTCCATCATATAAATACATTCCGGGACCCGGATAATTATGAAGATCAAGCATATCGCCAACCGGGTAAAAGTTTCCGCCGCTGGCTGGATTAACCAAACGACTTGGGTCATACGCTTTTGTCCACTCCACGATCTCCTGAGTTTTGAATTGTCCCCATGCTTCGTTAAACGGAACCCAGCAAACAACCGAAGGATTTGAATAGACGAAATCCATAATTTCTTTCCATTCCTTGCGATAATTAGCTTCCGATTCGGCGCTGCGCTTAAATTCGGTGCCATTGAAATAGTTATGATTTTGCCATTGCGGTGAATTATCGCCACTGGGCATATCCTGCCAAACCAGCATTCCGAGTTGATCGCAGTGCATATACCACCGCGCTGATTCAACTTTTACGTGCTTGCGGATCATATTAAACCCAAAGTCCTTTGTTTTCTGAATATCATATTTCAGCGCTTCATCCGTTGGGGCAGTGTACAATCCGTCCGGCCACCATCCCTGATCGAGGGGCCCGAACTGAAAACAAGGTTTATTGTTCAATTCCAGACGAACAATCCCGTTATTATCACGTTTTGTCGAGATTTTTCGCATCGCGAAATAACTGTTTACCTGATCAATGACGACACCATCACTGACCAGACTAACTTTCATCGTATAGAGAAATGGCGATTCGGGACTCCAAAGTTTGGCATCAGGAATTGAGATTTCGAGTTTTTCAGTCGATGAAGCTTTTGCTGATGCTATTTCATTCTTCCCGTCATAAATCTTCGCCTCAACCACATCGGCAGATGTTGCACCACTCGATGCAACGCTCACAGTTACCTGGTTTTTGTCTATATTTGAAGTTGTGCGGATGTTTTCGATATATTTATCGGCGACAGGTTCCATCCAGACGGTTTGCCAGATCCCAGTCACTGATGTGTACCAAATCCCATTGGGATCGCTGGTCTGTTTGCCACGTGGCTGAAATCCTTTATCCGATGGATCCCATACCCTGACCACAAGTTTCTGATCACCGGTTTTATTCAGGAATGGCCGGATATCGAATAAAAATGGCGTGTATCCTCCTGTATGTGAACCTATTTTAATATCATTCAGCCAAACTTCGGCTTTCCAATCGACAGCACCAAAATGGAGCAGGATTTTTTTGTTTTTCCACTTTGCAGGGACAGCAAACGTACGTTTATACCAAACTTCATTTTCTTCGCCAACGGTTTTTTGTACCCCCGAAAGACTCGATTCTACAGCAAACGGGACCAATATCTTGCCATCAAATTTGCCGGGTTCAGCCAATCCTGCTTTAAGAATGGCATAATCCCATAAGCCATTCAGATTTACCCATTCGGTACGCTCCATGATTGGGCGAGGGTATTCGGGCAACACATTCTTAACATCAATTTTTTCGGACCACGAAGTTTTTATTTTGTTCCCTGCGGGTTTCCATTGGGCGAATGATTGTAAAATACAGATACTTAATAAAATCAGAAAAACTGTTTTTTTCATTTCTCGAACTGGTTTTAATTTTAGCAAACTTAGAATTCCATAAGGTTTTAAAAATACAATTCTAAGTTAGAATACACAAACATAAACGCATAAACTTACGGAATTTATAATAATTTTGTTTAGTAAAACAATCTTATAGTTATGAGGAAATTTTCTTTAATAATTTTATTCTTTTTTGTTACAGGAACATGCTTTTCACAGGGATTCCGTCCGCCAAGCGTACCACTGGTCGCACATGATCCTTATTTTAGTGTCTGGTCGCCCGCTGACAATCTATATGATAGTGAGACAGTTCACTGGACGGGCAAGGAACAACCGATGCACAGTATGGTTAGAATTGATGGAAAAGCGTTTCGCCTGATGGGTAGTCAGCCGTCAACTCTGGGAGCTGTAAAACAAACATCGGTTATAGTTTATCCAACCCGCACCATCTACAATTTTAAAAATGAATCAGTTAACATCCAATTAATTTTTACAACGCCAGCATTAGTTTCAAATCTTGATATTTTATCGCGACCGGTTACGTACCTGACCTGGAAAATAAAATCGGTCGATGGCAAGGAACATGAGGTACAGCTATATTTTGATTGCGGTGGCGAAATTGCAATTAATACACCCGATCAGAGTCTGCAATGGGACAGTCCGGTAATCGCGGGTTTGAAGACCTTGCGCATCGGAAACCCCGATCAGCCGATACTTCAGAAAAAGGGAGATGATCTGCGAATTGACTGGGGATTTGCTTATCTTTCTGTAACCGATGCGCAAAAACCTCAGACTAAGGTTGGCGGCCGCGATAACTTAATGAAGAGTTTTATTTCAACAGGTGATCTGGCTTCCGTTTCAACTTTAACTCAACCCCGCAAAGCCAGCGACGAAAGAGCTTCGTTGGCAGTTAGCTGGAATATTGGGAAAGTAAAGTCCGTCGAAACAATATGCTGGGCAATGCTTGGATACGATGATGAATACAGCATTCGTTATTTTGATACGAACCTGAAGGCCTGGTGGAAACGAAACGGAATGACAATGAGCGAATTACTCCCATTAGCAGCCAAAGAATATTCTAAGTTACAGACCGAATGTGCGGCTTTCGATGCTGATCTTCTTAAAGATCTTGAATCAGTGGGTGGAAAGAAATATGCTGTGATGAATGCACTGGTTTACCGTCAGGCTTTGGCCGCGCATAAACTTGTGGCTGATGCAAAAGGGATGCCCCTTATCTTTTCGAAAGAAAACTTCAGCAATGGTTGCATTGCCACAGTTGATGTAATTTATCCTGCATCTCCATTTTTCTTTTTATTCAGCCCTGCTTTAACTAAAGCGATGCTTCAACCCAATTTCGATTATGCCGCATCGGCAAGATGGAAATTTCCTTTTGCGCCCCACGATCTGGGCACTTACCCACATGCTACGGGTCAATCGTATGGAGGTGGCGAAGAGACAGAAGAAAACCAAATGCCCGTTGAAGAAACCGGGAATATGATTATTATGACTGGAGTCCTTGCCAAAATGGAAGGAAATGCATCGTATGCTCAGGCCAACTGGCCGGTTATCGAGAAATGGTCAAATTATTTACTCTCAAAAGGTTTCGATCCTGAAAACCAGCTTTGCACCGACGATTTTGCAGGACATCTTGCTCACAATATCAACCTTTCAGCTAAAGCTATCGTTGCACTTGGTAGTTATGCTATGTTGTGTGAGATGACAGGTAAAAAAGAAAAAGCGGCTGAGATTCGGCTAAAAGCCAAAGCAATGGCAAAAGATTGGGTGAGTCAGGCCACAGAAGGCGATCACACAAGATTGGCTTATGACAGACCCGGAACATGGAGTCAGAAATATAATCTTGTCTGGGATCGTATTCTTGGATTAGACCTGTTTCCCAACGATATAGTTCAGCGTGAGATTGTATTCTACAAAAAACAACAGGCCAAATTTGGTTTACCACTCGACAGTCGCAAGCATTATTCGAAGAATGACTGGATTACCTGGACAGCGACTCTGGCAGACAAACAGGAAGATTTCAAGATCCTGTTCGATCCCATTTATCATTTTGCGGAAACAACTCCACAACGTGTACCACTTTCGGACTGGTATGATACTGACAATGCGAATATGATTGGTTTCCAGGCTCGTTCGGTAGTCGGCGGCTTCTTTATAAAGATGCTTTCGGACAAGAAGATATGGACAAAATGGGTTGGTAAGGGTTCGAATGTCACCGGCTCATGGGCTCCTTTAGTCATGAAAGATTTAGTCAGTACACCAATACTTCCGACCTCACAGCAAAAAGGTATTGTATGGAAATATACCAACGACAAACCATCCGCAGATTGGTTTAAAACAACATTTGAAGATAATAAATGGAATTCGGGGCAGGGCGGTTTTGGCTCCGCCGATATTAGCATTGCCCGGACAGAATGGAAAACACCAGATATCTGGATACGTCAGGAATTCGAAATTAAAGAATTATCCACCAAGGAATTAGGTATCTCCATCCGTTATGACGAGGATGCCGAAGTCTATATCAATGGAATACTATATGGATCGGTTGTCGGATTCACTGGCAGATACGAACCCATTCTTCTCGAAAAAACGATAAAGGAAGTATTACATTCAGGAGAAAACACAATTGCTATCCATTGTCATCAAACCATTGGTGGACAATTTATTGACGCTGGTTTATTCGAATATTGAAAATTGTAAGGTCTATTTCAGATCATAAAAAAGGATCAGACTGCTATAATTCAGTTTGATCCCTTTTTGGGGGGGAAACGTCATTGAAAAAGTTAGTCATTGAAAATCTTTGTCTCTGAATTCGATGCTGATATAGGACCTGATACCAGACTCGATATATACCAAGCATAGAGCAAACATAGAGCAGGCATAGAGCAGGTATGGACCAAATACGAGGGAAAAATGGAGCAAGTCCATCGGGGTTGTTTGTTTCAATTATGATAAAAATATATTAAAATTGTACTGCGCTGTGAAAGTCCAAAAACCTCATATTGGCAAAAGATCATATTTTTTTATTCCCATTACTTAGTCATAACGAATCAATGATATTTTTTCATTAAGATTATTGGCTATTTATGTGATTGTCAGAAGAACTTTGTAATTTTAGGTCGGAAAGTCTGGTGAGGATAATGGTCAGGTAATCAGTCTTTACGGTCAGTTTTATCGGACCAAATCCTTCTTTAACACAGTCTTTCAAGATATTATACGCGAATAGAATGAAGAGTTATTTTGATTTTACACTAAAAGGAATTCAGTTTTTCCCTGTTTGGATTGCATTCTTTATTTTCTTTATGATTCCATACTACTTTTTACTCGGAGAGTTGACGCAGCTAAATGGTACGGAAATTCCTGCTGAAGGACCGTCAAAGCTATTTTTCCTTTATCTCACTTTCGTTTTGGCAATGGCCTTTACCTTTGTTTATTATATGGCAAAATTGGTGATTCAAAGTATTGAGTTTAGAGGAAGTAAGGTGTTTTGTAATTTTCATTCAGGGAAATACATAGGAATTATCATCTCCGGCCTCGTTCTTTCCATCGTTACGATTGGAATTTATATTCCGTGGTTTATCAAAAATATACACCGATTTTTTGCCAACGGCACGTCGTACAATTCACATAAATTCTCTTTTAAAGGTAAAGGAGGCAAGCTTTTTCTAATCATGACCCTTACTGTTTTTATCCCGTTTCTTCTTGTGGGGATTCTTCTGTTCAGTATTTTAGAATCGAAGATTGATTTTCAGTCACAGAATTTTCTATTGGTATACCAGCTGATTGTAATGTTTAGTTTGGTTCCTAATATCTATTTAATATTGAAGTGGATGGTCGATTTCAGGTATAAAGATTATCTGATCAGATGGGATACTGAATTTTTCCCTGCAACTGGGAAAATAGGTCTCGAACTTGTATTGGCCGTAATCACTTTCGGTATTTATTTCCCATTAGCTTATATCCGTTTATATCGTTATTTTATGGAACACACAAAAAGCAATATTGTAAATGGTATGCAAATAGTGATGGGGTACGATGGTGATCAGCTTTCTGATTTTTTGTATTTGTGGGGACAGATCCTGCTGACAGTTATTACGCTGGGATTCTATTATCCCTGGGCTTTTAGCCGGATTATCGAGAGGGTGCTCAGCCAGACTTTTCTTGAGGCTGATACTGTTCTAATGTCAGGGAAGGAAGAGTAGGTTTCCTATTTGAATCAAAGTTAGAAGATTATAATTTTCTATAGGTACGTTATAAAGCAATCTCTTTTCTCTTTGAATGGCTCCGTGGAAGGGTGAATTTAAACGTGCTTCCTTTTCCCGATTCACTTTCTGCCCAGATGGTCCCCTTATGTTTCCAGACAAACTCCTTACAAAGGATCAAACCCAGACCGGTTCCTTTTTCCCCAATGGTTCCCTCTTTTCTGTTTTGTTTAAGATCTGTAATAAACAGTAAATCTGTGGAATCACTATCCATGCCGATTCCTGTATCCGTGACACTTATTTCAACAATCTCATCGATCTCTTTAGCTGATATTGTAATTAATCCATTTTCTCCTGTGTATTTAATCGCATTATTAATCAGATTCCGAATCACGGTGTTGATCATTTCCTGATCGAATTCGAAGGTGAGATCCGGATTTATTTCATTAACTATTCGTATTTTCTTGTTTTCGGCATTGGAAGTAAACAGATCAATATTTGATTGTACCAATTTAAACAGATCATTTTTTTGAGGATTAAATACAATCTCCCCTTTTTGCGCACGGGCCCATGTCAGAAGGTTTTCGAGCAGTTTTGAGGTCGCTTTTGACGAATCTTTAATCAAAATCAGATTCTCAAGTAGCTCTTCTTTTGTGAAGTTATTTGCTTGTTTTGTAAGTAGTTCGAGAAATGTGGAAGCACTTCCGACCGGACCTCTTAAATCGTGGGCAATGATAGAAAACAATTTGTTTTTTGTCTGGTTCAGTTCATCGAGATGATCGCGTTGTATCAGTATTTCCTCATTCTTTTGGTTCAATAATTGATTCAGACGGGTTTGTTGAAGTCTTTTGCTTAGTAATATCAATACCAGTGAGCAGATCAGAATAATAATAGCCGCGAATGCTGTTACGAACAAGTTCCTCTTATAAAGCTTCGCTTTCAGATTGACATTTTCCTTTTCCTTTTCTCTTGTTTCATAAAGGATCTGTAAGTTTCTGATTTGACTTAATCTTTCTTCTTTCGCGACACTATCCATGACCGCCATGCTCTTCCGGGCATATTGAAAAGCTTCCTTCCAATTGTCTTTCAGCGCATATGAATTTGCCATTTGCCTTAAAATAAGCTCATCTCCTTTTTCGGTGGAGAGCCATCGCTTTCCATAAAAGATGGCCTGATCAGGTAATCTCAAAAGATTATATACCCTGGCAAGATCTGCATAAACATTCCGCTCTGTTGTCTTCGAAATCGAAATTGAGTTCTCAATTTGTTTGTAACATTTTAACGCTTTACCATATTGCTTTTCTCTTTCCCAGGCACGGCCTATGTTTTTCAATGCGATTAACGAATTCTCCTTCATGCCCAATTCACTTAGTAATTTATAGGCAGTTTGTGCGGTAATTAAAAGTGAGTCATTTTGCTGGAGATTCCTATAAACGTCACTTAGCCGCATCATGGCATAGGCTATTCCTTTTTTGTCTTTATTTTGCGTTTGAAGAGCTAATGCCTTACGGGCAAAGATGAGCGCCTGATGATTTTCGCCCTCGAACAGAAGAGAACTTGCGATATTATTCAATGCGTAACCTTTTTCAATGCTAATATTTAAACTGTCGCTAAATAAAAGTGCTTTATAAAAATACTCAGTAGCCGTAGGTGAATCACTGAGATTAAAGTAGCAGATACCCAGATAATTAAGAATCTGGGCTTCGCCTTTGGCATAATGAATCTCCTTTGCCATCTCCAGCGATTTTTTTCCAATAGTGATTGCGGATAATGGATCTGTTCGTCGGAGCGACCAGCATTTCTGATTAAGAAGTTGGACCGTTAATGTGTCTGCCCGGAGGTTCTCAAATTCCTTAGGAATACCGGTCATTGGCATCATGGCCAATAAAGGCATCCCGATCAGTAGCAGGAAAAGAATTAACAGATTTGCTTTAAACATTTCTCACGTCGACATTATAAAGGATAAACTGAGGTAATCACGCGAAATGGTTATACTTGATTATTCGCGCATTTAGTTAGTGTGCTGTTCTGTTTTATTGGTTCAAAAATAACAAGATAGTTGCATTGAAAAGAATAATTATTGCATAATAATTAATCCTTTGGTTATTTGATATTAATCTTGATAAGCTTTATGAAAAGTTGGAGATTATTCCTTTAGTTTTGCGGTGATTTCAGGCAGGAATAACTTTCCCCGTAAAGTAAGCCGTTCCGTTTATTTGTGCAATGGTTTCACCGTCTTCATTGTTGATTTCAACCGAATAGCAACCTGTTTTTTCATCTCTCGTAATTTCAGATGCGATCGCAGTTATTACTCCCCCGGTACATTTGCGAATGTAAGTTATTGATGCATCGCGCGTCACGGCAATGATTCCATGGCTATTGGCTGCAAGCGAAAAAGTGTAATCGGCTAAAGTAAACAAAGCGCCTCCCATTAATATCCCGATGCCATTAAGGTGATTAATAGTTACTTCCATCGAGCATTTGGCGTGTCCGTTGTAAACCTCTGCAATTTCAATTCCGCAGCCTTTTGCAAAATTGTCTTTTTTAAACATTTCAATAATTCTCTCCATGATTTCCTTTTATATTGAGGACGGCCCAAAAAAGGCCGGAGTTTAAATTTCGGCTAATATAGCTAAGTAATGGGAATAAATAAATGTCATCTTTTGCCAATACGGAGTTTGTGGACTTTTGAGGCGAAGTATAATCTCAATATATTTTTATCATAATTGGAATAAATAAATCAAATTTCTTCGTGCCGCTCCCTCGTCGTGTTTGGTTCGTGTTTGCGTCGTACCTGCTTTAATAAAGATTCTTTATATAATGGATAATTGACCCTTTCTCCCTGTCGCCAAATTGTAATCTTCTCCACATCGCTCTCCATCACTCCATCCCCTGTTCCAATTAAGAATTAAGCATTATGTAAGCGTGTTTGATCAGGCATGATGTAAGGGCGGTATAAGCAAGGCGGGGAGAGAATCCTGCTGAGTTACGATTCCGTTATACGAAATAGGGGATATGGTATCTGTTGATTTGCACATTTTAATTTCGCGTAAATAACTTATTTTTGTTAACCTGTCGAAGATTGTATCTAAATAATTTAGGCCAGGGCTCAGAACAAAATCAGCGCTAAGTTGTTGGAATAATATTTTGGTTATTCATTCCTGGTGCGATATCAAATCACTTATTTGTTGCTTAAATATCATAGACTGTTTAATTCAAAATCACTATCTTATGCCCCAAAAAAAATAGACTTTATATGAGAAAACTGACCATTGTATTTGTCGGTCTGGTGTTGACACTGGGAACGGCTGCGCAGAAAAATGAGAATCCGATGAAGATGAATAATCCGTTTTTTTATGAGTATAAGACACCATTTCAGGTGCCTTCTTTTGATGATATAAAACTGGAGCATTTTTTACCGGCAATCGAAGCAGGTGTCGCGCAACAAAATGCTGAAATAGATGCTATTATAAAAATGACGGATGTTCCCGATTTCAAGAATACCATTTTGCCCTATGATAACTCAGGGGAGTTGCTGTCGAAAGTTTCGAGGGTATTTTCCAACCTAAACGGGGCCAACACGACTCCCGAAATGCAAAAACTTGCGCGTGAGATTTCCCCAAAACTGACAAAACATGGTGATGATATTTCGCTCAATCCTGAACTTTTCAAAAAGATAAAAAGTGTTTACGAACGCAGAGCGACCCTTGGTCTCGATGCTGATAAGTTGAGGGTAGTAGAGAAAATTTACAACGATTTTGTACGTGGCGGCGCCAATCTTTCAGCTGCCGATCAGGCTAAACTCCGGTTGCTAAATGACTCACTTTCGAAGTTGAGTCTTCAGTTCGGTGAAAACGTACTGGCGGAAACGAATAAAAACTTCAGATTGGTAATCGACAACAAAAAGGATCTCGAAGGCCTTCCCGCGGATGTAATCGAAGCTGCTGCAATTCAGGCGGGTAAAGACAACAAGCCGGGGAAATGGAGCTTTACACTTCAGAAACCGAGTATGCTCCCTTTTCTGCAATATGCTAAAAACCGTGATTTGCGTGAAAAACTTTACCGGGGATATTTTATGCGCGGTGACAATGGGAATAGTTCTGACAATAAGGAAAATATAAAGAAAATTGTTCAGCTTCGCGACGAGAAAGGAAAATTGATGGGATATCCAAATTTTGCTGCTTTTGTGATTTCAGAAAACATGGCTAAGACACCTGAAAATGTGGATGTCCTTCTTCAAAAACTTTGGGTTCCGGCATTAAATCGGGCGAAAGGCGAGCTAAAGGAAATGCAATCTATCATCAATAAAGAGGGTGGAAAATTTAAATTGCAATCATGGGACTGGTGGTTTTATGCCGAAAAACTACGGAAGGCAAAATACGATCTTGAGGAATCGGAACTCAAACCTTATTTCAGCCTCGAAAATGTTCAGAAAGGTATCTTCTATGTGGCCAATAAGTTATATGGAATTACTTTTGAGATTAGGAATGATATTCCGATTTATAATCCTGAGGTAATACCGTTTGAAGTAAAGGAGGCCGACGGATCTCATCTGGGTGTGTTGTATATGGATTTTCATCCACGCGATGGTAAAAGGGCAGGAGCGTGGTGTACAACCTATCGTAGTCAGAAATACCGTGATGGGAAAAAGATTACTCCGGTCGTTTCGATGGTTATGAACTTTACACGTCCTGCGGGAGAAATTCCTGCATTGCTTAGTTTTGATGAAGTTACAACAATGTTTCATGAGTTTGGACATGCGCTTCATCGTCTGCTTCAGGATCAGCCTTACGACAGAACTGCGGGCGACGTACCACGTGATTTTGTGGAATTACCATCACAGTTTATGGAAAACTGGGCTTCTGAACCGGCAGTACTTAAAGTGTATGCAAGGCATTATCAGACAGGTGAATCAATTCCTGATGCCTTGATTTCCAAGATCGAAAAAAGCCGGCAGTTTAATCAGGGATTCGAAACGGTTGAATTACTTGCGGCTGCGATGCTCGATATGAAATACCATACACCTGTCGCTTCAACAATTGCGGATGTGCGTAAGTTTGAGACTGAATCTCTTGCAAAAGAGGGACTTATTTCTGAAATTCTGCCCCGGTATCGAAGTACCTATTTTTCACATATCTTTAGCGGAGGTTATTCTGCCGGATATTACGTCTATATTTGGGCTTCCGTGCTCGATGCTGATGCTTTTAGCGCCTTTAAGGAGAGTGGCGATTTATTCAATCCTGCAATGGCGGCAAAGTTTCGCGAATTACTCACGAAAAGCGGTTCGGATGAGGGGATGACAATTTATAAAAAATTCAGAGGTAAAGAACCTGATATCAAATCTTTGTTGCATCGCAGGGGCTTGGATTAGAACGTTTTAGATATTTTAAAATAAAGAAATATGGATTACTCGAGAGACCCGCGGCTGGCTGTTCTGTTTGATGCCGATAATGTTCCTTATTCAAATGTGAGAGGTATGCTTGCAGAGATCGCGAAATACGGAACTCCCACATTTAAAAGAATTTATGCTGATTGGACCAAGCCTACCGTATCTGGTTGGAAAACGGTTCTTCTTGAGAATGGCATTACGCCGGTACAGCAATATAGTTATACAACGGGGAAAAATGCCACCGATTCTGCAATGATCATCGATGCAATGGATATTCTCTATACAGGTCGTGTTGATGGATTCTGCATAGTATCAAGCGATAGTGACTTTACAAGGCTTGCTACCCGTTTGCGCGAGGCAGGAATGAAAGTTTATGGAATAGGGGAGAAGAAAACACCAATCCCATTCATTGCCGCATGCGACAAATTTATCTATCTTGAAATTCTAAAACCAGTTGAGCCTGTGATAAAACAGGTATTAGTTCCCAAAGTCAAATCCAAAACTCGTACGAAATCCAAGGAAGTGACACAAACTACTCCTGAAAATCCCATTGAGATCGCAAATAAAGGGCTTGCGAAGGTGATTTCTGATAGTATTAATGACCTTGCAGATGAAAATGGATGGGCTTTTCTTGGCGATCTGGGTAACCTGATTCTGAAAAAGCAGCCCGATTTTGATCCGCGAAATTTTGGATTTAAAAAATTGGTACCTCTGATCAAAAGCTTCGATCAGTTTGAAATCGATGAACGGGAATCGGGAAAGAAGAATACAACTTTGGTTTTTGTCAGAACAAAATAAAATACACGGAAAACTATTTTTATATTTGTTCAATCTTATAAGCACTTCATTTTCGTAATGAAAAAAGTAAAACTAAACATTCTTGGCTTGTCGTACAGCCAGACACAAACAGGAGCTTATGCCCTGGTACTTTCTGAAGCTGATGGCAATAGAAGAATTCCTATTATTATTGGTGCGGTTGAAGCACAGGCAATTGCGATACAATTGGAAGGATTGAAACCTCCGCGGCCATTAACGCACGATCTGTTTTTGAATGTCGCTTTGGCCTTCGATATCGAAATTGTCGAGGTTTTTATTCATAAACTTGAAGAGGGAATTTTTTACGCCGAGATTGTTTGCGAGCAAAATTCAAACCGAATCAGGATTGATTCCCGGACGTCGGATGCGATCGCATTGGCACTTCGGTTCGAATGCCCCATCTTTACTACCGAAGATATACTCGAGAAAGCGGGTATCAACATGGAGTTTGATGAGTCTGGGGAAGCAGGTGACGAGTTTGATGAGGTTGACAGTGATACTAAGAAATCTTCAGCGGGACACGTTGATTACTCTGATTATGCACCCGAGGAGTTGAACGAATTGCTTGACGCAGCCATCGCCGACGAGGACTACGAAAAAGCGTCAGAAATCAGGGATGAAATCAAAAAAAGGAAGCCTTAATTGTGAAACAATATATTGATCTGATGCGTCATGTTCTTGAGCATGGGCGACCACGCGAAGATAGAACCGGAACAGGAACGAAAAGTGTGTTTGGTTACCAGATGCGCTTTGACCTTGAAGAGGGATTTCCCGTTGTTACAACAAAAAAGCTACATCTGAAGTCGATCATTCACGAATTGCTATGGTTCCTCGCAGGCGATACTAATGTGAAATATCTTCAGGACAATGGAGTGCGGATATGGAATGAGTGGGCCGACGAGAATGGCGATCTTGGTCATATTTACGGCTATCAGTGGCGTTCGTGGCCAACACCCGAAGGCACTTTTGTCGATCAGATTACGCAGTTGATCAACGATATCAAGACCAATCCAACCTCCCGACGATTAATTGTAAGCGCCTGGAATGTTGGTGATTTGGATAAAATGAATCTCCCTCCCTGCCATTTACTGTTTCAGTTCTATGTGAACGAAGGGCGGCTTTCGTGTCAGCTTTACCAGCGAAGTGCCGATATTTTTCTGGGTGTCCCGTTTAATATTGCCTCCTATGCGTTGCTAACCATGATGGTGGCCCAGGTAACAGGATTGAAACCCGGCGATTTTGTGCACACTTTTGGTGATGCGCATATCTACAATAACCATTTCGATCAGGTTAACCTTCAAATCTCGCGTACGCCTTTCCCTTTGCCACAGATGAAGATTAATCCGGAAGTAAAGTCTATCTTTGGTTTTAAATATGATGATTTCGAATTAGTCAATTATCAGTGTCATCCTCACATTAAAGGGGAGGTTTCAATATGATTTATCCAAATATTGCCATCATAGTCGCCATCGCACAAAACTTTGCCATTGGCCGGAATAATGACCTGTTATTCCATCTTCCAGATGATTTGAAACGTTTCAAACAAATCACGTCTGGTCATGCGGTAATCATGGGAAAGAAAACTCTCTTTTCACTTCCAAAGGGTCCATTACCAAATCGCAGGAATATCGTGATAACCGATGTTACGGGCGAAACGTTTGATGGATGCGAGACGGTTTATTCAATAGATGAGGCGGTTGAGGTTGTTCGTAATGAGCAACTGGCATTTGTGATTGGAGGAGGGATGATCTATCGTCAGTTTTATCCCATTGCGGGAAAGCTTTTTCTAACAATGGCTCATCAGGATTTTGAGGCGGATACTTTCTTTCCTGTGATTAATTTCAATGAGTGGAAGGAGCTATCGCGTGAAACACTGTTCGATGAGAAAAACAACTTTAGCTATTCAAATATTGATCTTGAGCGAATTTGAAGCCGTTACATCTGGGGGTTGCATTCAGATTTTAATGCTGAAGAACTCGTATTATAATAGCAAATCAATCTTCTTAAATTTGTTGACAAGTCTTAGGTAAAAAAGAGAAAAACATTGTCTAATATTTTAACATTGGCTTACGCTGTGGGATTTATTGGGATTCCCGCTAAGCCAATGTTAAAAATGGAATTACTTTGACTAAGAGGCTTATTTTACAACATGAAGACTACCTCTTAATTAAATGGTAATGAATAAGTGATCTACAAAAGAGCATCTATTTTAGACGAAAGGATCGTTTTTGGCACAGCACCTACCTGTTTATCTGCTACTTCACCATTCTTGAAAAATAAAATTGTAGGAATATTACGTATTCCGAATTTAGCGGCAGTGCCGGGATTGGAGTCAACATCCATTTTCGTTATTACGGCTCTTCCGTTGTAATCGTCAGAAAGCTCAGCTACAAGTGGTCCCACCATTCTGCACGGTCCGCACCACTCAGCCCAAAAATCTACCAATACAGGCTTTCCTGACTGAAGGACAATCTCATCAAAATTAGCATCTGTTACTTCTATTGCCATGTCAATATATTTTTAAATGTATGAAACGTCTGAAAAATTAAAGCGAACAAATTTACAAATTAATTTATTGTAAAAACGATATCTGGATTTTTTTGAAGATATGCTTTCAACTCGCCCGATAATCCAATCCGTCTTGTTCTTGAAAACAAGTGAAGCTTGATATTTGTTGTCTGATCGTAGACAGAAAATTTTAGAAGTGTTTTTCCGGGAGATTTGGCAAATGTTGAATCGAACTCGTCAATCAGTTCTGGGGTCATTGATTCAGCTGCAACAGCTATTCGCAAACTCTCTGCCTTCTCGGCTATTTCCTGAAGTAATTCAATTTTACTTGCTTTAAATTCAAGTTGATCTCCGCCCCATTTATTGGCAATCTTTCCACGCACAAGCAGAAATAATCCTTTTTTGCAGAAGTTCCCGAAATTCACGAAGTCGTTACCAAAGAACATTAACTTATACGAATCGGTATAATCGGTAAGAACGAGTGAAGCAAATGGTTTTCCGTTTTTTGTAAACCCTTCCTGTGTCTCGGTCACAATTCCGGCAAAAGTCAGATCGCGGTTCTTAAGCGTTTCCATTTCGTTGTTAAGCACTGAGAAATTGATATCTTTAGTGCATAAACTTTTTATTTCCAATGAATAGTCATCGAGCGGATGAGACGAAAGATAGATTCCGATGAGATTCTTCTCTTTCTCGAGCGCCACAATTTTGGGCCATTCCAGAACATTAGGAATCGATGGTAATTTAACCTCTATGGTTTGAAATCCGCCAAATAAAGATGCCATCGAAGATTGCCTGTCACTTTGAATACGGTTTCCGTATTTGATCAGTGCCTCAATAAATGAGTTTCCATCGCCTGTATCCCCAAAGTATTGCGCCCGATGTATATTCCCGAAGCTATCAAAGCCCCCTGCCATCGCAAGCGCTTCGAGGTTTTTCTTATTAATTGTTTGTAAATTAACTCTTTCTACAAAGTCGAATATTGATTTAAAATCGCCATTCGCATCTCTTTCTTTTATAATATCGGTAACAGCTCCGGCTCCGACGCCTTTGATGGCTGATAACCCAAATCGTAGTCCGCCACTTTTATTTACAAAGAATTTAGAACGCGATTCGTTTACATCGGGACCCAAAACAGCTAAGCCCATATGCTTACTTTCATCCATAAAAATGGAAATCTTATCTGCATTGGTAAGATTACAACTTAAGACAGCAGCCATAAACTCAGACGGATAATTTGCTTTCAGATATCCGGTTTGGTAGGCAATATAGGCGTAACAGACCGAATGTGATTTATTGAATGCATATTGAGCAAACGCTTCCCAGTCTTTCCATATTTTATCGATCAAATTATCGGCGGCTTTGCCAACTGTTTTACAACCTTCGATAAATTCGGGATTGCTTTTACAGCCAATGATGAATTTTGCTTTTAGCTTTTCCATCATGGGTAAATTCTTTTTCCCCATCGCCTTACGCAATGAGTCTGATTCCCCTCGTGTAAACTGCCCCAGGGCTCGTGATTGAAGCATCACCTGTTCCTGGTAAACTGTAATTCCATAGGTGTCAGATAAAAACCTTTCCATAATCGGATGATCGTAAACAATCTCCTCTCTTCCCATTTTCCGGTTTACATAGTTAGGGATGTAATCCATTGGCCCTGGCCGATAAAGGGCATTCATGGCGACGAGATCCTCAAAACGACTGGGCTGCAATAGTCTAAGCCATTTTTTCATGCCGGGTGATTCAAACTGAAATATGGCAGTAGTGTTCCCGCTGCTAAATAGTTCAAAAGTTTTTTTGTCGTCAAACGGGATTTTATCGATGTCAAGGTCTATTTTTCTAGAGAGAGATATATTCTCGAGGCAATCCTTAATAATGGATAGGGTTTTCAATCCGAGAAAGTCCATTTTTAACAATCCGATCGATTCAACAAAGTGTCCGTCATACTGGGTCGTCAGCAGATCCTCGTCCTTTGTTGGCATTAAAGGGATATGATTATCGAGCTTATCCTTTCCAATCAGAATTCCACAGGCATGGACACCGAATTGGCGGATACAGCCTTCAAGTGTTCCTGCAAATTTTAATGTTTTGACAATTAGTGGATTACTCGATTTCTTTTCGGCTTCGAGCAAAGGATTTTCGCTGTATGCCTTCTCTAATGTAATTTTCGGTGTTTCCGGAACCATTTTTGCAAGTCTGTCAGCTTCAGCGAGTGGCAATTTTAACACACGCGAAACATCCCTGATTGCCATTTTCGCGGCCATTGTTCCAAAAGTGCAGATATGCGCGACATTTTCGCGACTGTATTTTTCTTTTACCCAATCAAGAACCTTCTGACGTCCGTCATCATCGAAGTCGATGTCAATATCAGGCATCGATATCCTGTCGGGATTAAGGAATCGCTCGAAAAGGAGATCATGTTTAATTGGATCAACGTTGGTAATTCCGGTGCAATATGCAACAACTGATCCGGCTGCTGATCCACGTCCCGGACCAACAATTACGTGCATTTCGCGGGCAGCTGCAATAAAATCCTGCACAATAAGGAAATAGCCCGGGAATCCCATTGACTTTATGGTGTCAAGCTCGAACTCGATCCGTTCTTTTATTTCTTTGTCAAGGACTTCGCCATAACGGGACGTTGCTCCCTGGTACACAAGGTGTGCAAGATAATCACATTCAAACTTCACCCTTAAGGCATGTTCGTAGCTTTCTGATTTTTTAGGAGCATTCTTAAACTCTTCGATCATATCCTCTTCCGAAAACCTTTTCCGATACGCTTCCATGGTCCCGAAACTTTCAGGAATGGGAAATTCGGGCATGATAGGATCGGAGTCCAATTCAAAGAATTCGATTTTGTCGGTGATATCCTGAGTGTTAGCAAGCGCATTGGGCAAATCTCCAAATAATTGATTCATCTCGGCGGTCGTCTTTAACCACTCCTGCTTGGTGTAACGCATTCTTGACGGATCGTCAAGATCTTTTCCAGTATTCAAACAGATAAGAAGATCATGAGCATCAGCATCTTCGTCGTTGGTAAAGTGACTGTCATTTGTCGCAATAATTTTGACTCCAAATTTTTCACCGAGTCTGATAAGCTCTTTATTCACAATTACCTGGCTTTCATAAACGTCGGTAGGAAGTTGCGGATCAGTCGTTTTATGTCGCTGAACCTCAAGATAAAAATCGTCCTTAAAAATACTTTGGAACCATTGTATCGCCTCTTCGGCAGCAGCCATATCTCCTTTCAGTATATGCTGAGGGATCTCTCCTCCAATACACGCAGATGAGACAATTATTCCCTCACTATATTTTTCAAGCAGGTTTTTATCAATACGAGGTCTGTAATAGAATCCTTCGGTATTAGCCAATGTGACCAATTTCAAAAGATTACGATATCCCTTTTCGTTTTTTGCCAATAAAATGAGGTGATCGCCCGATCGATCTTCTTTTTCGTTTTTGTCTTTAAAATGGATTCCGCGCGATGCAACGTAGGTTTCAACGCCAAGAATGGGTTTTATATCAAATTTTTTACATGTTTCATGAAACTCTTTGATTCCGAACATATTGCCATGATCGGTGAGTGCGAGGGCAGTCATTCCGTCCTTTTTTGCTTTTTTTACGAGATCTGTAACCGCAGCAGCTCCGTCGAGGATGGAATATTGGCTGTGGACATGAAGATGGGTAAATGCTACCATAGTTAAAACCTTTTGAATGAATGGAAATGTTGTTTCCCAATTGTGCTTTTCGTAGCACGGTTAAAAATAGGAAATTTAGGCCGATTACGTTCAGATGTTGATAACTATTAAACATGGAATGGTAATGTATAGAAATTCAGGCAAATGCGTTGTGTATTTGATCCTTCATGAATAAAGGGAAATATGGGATCAAAACAGGATTCAGGGGAAGATAATTAAGGCTCTATGCCGGATCGTGTGGGTAAATTTTGCAAACCGCTTTCAAATGGTTTATAGAGTAAGCAACTGGCTTTTGGCAACTGGCATGATAGTGCTAACTATTTGTGTCAAATCCTTTTAAAATTAAGACAACGCTTTATTTTTTAGTAAGCGAGTCTGCCAATCGCCATCCACTAATCGCCAGCAACAATCATTACAAAATCCAATTACCCATACCAAACGTCGTAGAGCCATATTTGAGAATACATAATAAAATAGTTTGAACGTGTATGCCGGTTTCATGGAAGTCAGGAAATACAGGTTATGAAACACTAAATACCCATGAAACTGTCACCAGAGGAAGGAACCCGAAGTTGGTACGGACCAAGTACGAAGGAAGTGGAGTGCCTTTATCGATACGATAAAGGTAGTAAAGATTGGGTAGTTCAGATCAATTTAAACTGAGATGCCGCCAGAGGCCACGAAAGAGGTAACCGATAAACAGGCGATTGGAGATGGGGAGAAATGGCGAAAGGGAGATGGGGAGACTGAGAGAGGAAAGTCACGATAAGGCGAATGGTGCGATGGGGAGAAATGGTGACAATTGTCTATTATGTCATTAAACGGTCATTAAAATAGTCATTGAAAAGGTCATTGGCTTCGCCGTCATTGAAAAGGTCATTATGGTTCATTAGTCATTAAAAATCTTTGTGTGCGGATCCGATGCCGATATAGGACCTGATACCAAACTCGATATAGAGCAAACATAGAGCGGATATAGAGCAGGTACGAGGGAAATATGGAGTAAAACCCATCCGGATCGCTTGTTTCAATTATGACAGATATGTATTAAAAGTGCACTGTGCTTCGAGCGTTCACAAATCCTGCATTGGCAAAAGACGACATTAAATTATTCACATTACTTATCACCGGAAAAAGGTAAGACCAGGATAGGTCAAATCCCCCGACTTCTTTGCTTGATCTGATATTTGTCTTGATCCGAAATATGCTGCATAAAAAAGAAGGAAACCCGCGGGGGCGTCCTTCTTTAAGTTCTGATTGAAGTTAATCCTGTCAGATGGGTTTGAAAGTAGGAACTTCCAGTCTTCTTTCCCCCTAATAAAATAACTAAAATGCTTTGAATAGATTATCTAAAGCGCAACATCCTGAGTTGTGGTACTTATTGCCTGTAAATAATCATATGCTGTTGTTTCATACAATAATCCGGCTATTGAGAACGTGTAAGTCCCGGTAATATTTGATGTTAAGTTTAATAAAGAAAATCCTACTTTTAGATTCAGTTTCTTTGGGGTACTGTTATCTACAAATGGGGCAGAAGAATAAACCTCTGTGGTTCCTTTCGTGACTTTTATTTGGTATGCATGTGTGTTTGTAAGGGCATTCCATGAAATATAAACAGAGTCACCATCTGCCGTTTTGGCCAGCGAAGTAATGGTAGCAGGTAGAAGATTGGTGGATGACAATGCGTTAGTATAAGTTATTTCCTCTCCGTCATTGAATTTTACGAGGTAAGTATAAGTACCTGCAACCGGGAGCGTGGCTGAGTAATCAGCATCTACAGGTTCGTTATAAAAGGAATTACCCCCATTTTCATAATTGGTCAACTGTTTAGATGTGCCGTCAGGCGCTGTAACTTTCACGCTCGTCATCGTGTTATATGAAAATACAGAATGGACTACTGTAAAAACAGCTGCTCCCTGAGCATTTTTAATTGACTGTACGAAAGCATCAGCAGTTGCCACATTTGCGACTTTCCCCTTTTCGCATCCTGATAAACCCATCATAATCAAAGCTATCAGCGTTAAATAATGTAATTTTTTCATTTGTAATAGTTTTAAAAAATAATTGCACTTTCTCATAGTTAATACTTGTTCAAACGCTATTTTACTCTATCTAAATGCAAAGCAAAGTTAACCAAATCTGTCTATTTCCCTCAATTCAGAATAAAACAAAACAACTTTTGTAGTAGACGCCCAATTGTTTTGAATGGTTGCGTTGCATATATGGTTTTCTTAAAATGAACAATTATTTTTTGTACCGAATAATATTGTATCTTTGCCCCGCAAATAAAAAAATTATAAATTTCAACGTAAAACGTTATGTCAGTAAAGATTCGTTTGGCAAGGCATGGTCGCAAACAACATGCTTATTACCACATTGTGGTAGCAAACAGCAGGTCGCCACGAGATGGCAGGTTTATTGAAAGGATTGGTTCATACAATCCGAATTCTAATCCTGCCACCATCGATCTTAATTTTGATAAAGCCATTGAATGGCTCAATAATGGCGCCCAGCCTACCGATACTTGTCGCACAATATTGTCGCACAAGGGGGTAATGATGAAAAAACACCTTCTCGAAGGTGTAAAAAAAGGAGCTTTTGATCTTGCGGAAGCCGATAAGAGGTTTGATGCATGGATGAAAGAAAAAGAAAATGCAATTCAGGCAAAAAAAGATGGACTTACTGCCGGTTTCAACGAAGACATGAAAAAACGTCTTTTAGCTGAAACTAAAGTAAATGAGGCTCGTCTTGCTGAAATCGCAAAGAAAAATGCTGCTGCAGCCGCGGCACTTATCGTGAAACCGGTACAAGAGGCAGAACCAGAGGCTGAAGCTGCTGAACCAACTGAAGAAGCATAAAACTGAAAAGTTTTTGCAGCATTTAGCTGAAAAATTACAAAGGGCGATGGTAAATTCAACCATCGCCCTTTTTTTGTACCTTTGTATTTTATTATTTGTATTTTACTATGAGCCAAATAAATAAGGATGATTGTTCTGAGGTTGGATATATTCAGAAACCACACGGACTTAAAGGCGAGGTCATTTTGATATTCGAAAAAGAATTTGAAGAAACATTTGAAGAAGCCGAATTTCTGCTCGTTGAAGTCGATGGAGGATTGGTGCCTTTCCCTATCCAGGATGAAGGATTTCGCTTCAAAACCGATGAAAGCGCCATTTGTAAGTTTGAGTTTGTCGATTCGATTACAAAAGCGAAAGAATTGGTCGGGTGCAAAGTGTATGTACATAATCATGAGGTTGTTGAGTCTGAGGATCAGGGAGTCGTTTCTACCTTGATCGGTATGAGAGCCTATGATGAAAAATTTGGAGACATCGGTTTGATTAGCAGGGTTGATGATTTTTCGGGCAACCTCGTAATTACAGTCGATCATCCGCGCGCCGAAATCATGATACCCCTGTCAGACGAAGTGATCACTTCTGTCGATGAGGAAAAGAGGGAAATGCACCTGAATTGCCCAAATGGATTGATCGAAATATACCTTGATTAAAATATTTTGTTGATATTGCAACTTTCTTTCTGTTTGTGCGTCCTTATTAGTAAGTATTTAATTTGAAAATAAGAGGCCTCCTTCATTTAATCGGGGAAGTTTCTTGATAACTTGCTTAATGATAATTTATTAACTCAATTACTTCATCATGAAATCACGATTAATTACATTAGTTGCAATTCTGGTAATTACCGGAACACAATTGCTTGTCGCCCAAACAAGCCAAAAGAGAGAAGTTCCAGCTTTCACGGAGATATCACTGAGAATTGGAGCGAATGTTCATCTGAAACAGGGAGAACCGCAATCAGTTGAAGTGAAAGGCAGCGAGTCTACACTCGAAAAATTAATTACAGAAGTGAGCGATCGGAAGTTAGTGATAAAATATCCTAACACTACATTCTTTAATAAATGGAATCCCGGAACCGTTGACATTTATGTGACTATGCCACAAATTGATGCACTTGCCATTTCGGGATCAGGATCAATTGTTTCGGAAGGGAGAATTGAGGCCAGAATTTTGGATGCAACGATTAGCGGAAGCGGTGATATTAAATTGTCGGACCTCAAAGCTGAAAAGGTTTCTGCAGCTCTTTCAGGGTCAGGGAATATTCACTTGTTTGGAAAGCAGAATGCATCTGAACTTAAGGTTGCTATTTCCGGTTCGGGCAATGTAAGAGCAATTGAATTTCCAGCTGATAAGGTTGATGTTAAGATCTCGGGATCTGGAAACAGTTGGGTGAATTCCGTTAAAAATCTGGAAGTAAAGCTTGCAGGATCAGGCAATGTTACCTACCGCGGAAATCCATCTGTTGACTCTACTATTGCAGGTTCCGGAAAAGTGAGAGAAGATAAATAGGACAAGTTTTATTGTAAATATTACTAAGTAATTGCCAGGTAAAATGCCGTATTTCATCTAACATGTTCAGGATGAAATACGGCATAATTTTGGGCAATATGGCAACATTTGTAATATAATATAATGTCTGATATTCACTGAGCTATTTCCTGATAACTTCGATCTGTCCCCCTACGCCCAATTTAATGATGCTTGAAGGATTCGACCGTGAAAGATCATCCTGGCGGTACTGAACGATATAATCAACAGCATTTTTTATCTCGTCACTGATTTCGGCAAAATTCTGCGGTGATTTCTGTCCGCTGATATTGGCCGAAGTTGAAACCACCGGTTTTCGGAACCTTTGGATCAGTTGCTGAGTGAAAGCTTCATTTGTAATCCTGATCCCTACACTTCCGTCCTTGGCTATCACACTATTAGCTAAGTTCTTAGCTCCAGGGTAGATAATTGTAAGTGGGGTGTCGGCAACTTCGATAAGTTCCCAAGCAATTTCGGGAACTTCTGTAATGTAAGAGTTCAGTAGATTTGGATTTTCCATCAGGACAAGCATACTTTGCGAGTCAATCCTTTTTTTAATTTCGAAAACTCGTTTGACGGCAGCTTCATTAGTGGCATCGCATCCAATTCCCCAGATTGTATCAGTGGGATAGAGAATAATAGCTCCCAGCCTCAATACTTCTACAGCATTCTTCAGATCGTCATGAAAATTCATTGTATGTTGATTTGTGGTGATCTCCCCGTCCTTCCATTATTGATCAGCGATTGATAACCGGAAATAATAAGACGGGATATTTTGTTTATTCTATGTTGTTGCCGAAATTGGTACAGCTCTTTTATTAATCGTCTGAGATCCCATTGCTGATTCCCCTCTTCAAGAATAAGAAAAGTCCAATGTTTCTTACCACAAAAAAAGTTCCAGTTCCATTGAAATATTACCTTTTTCTTTATGACCGGATAACCCATTTTAACCAACTCGTGGGATAGAACGAGTCCGGCATTGCATCCTTTCGGACATTGAAATATTCTGATCATCTCTTCGATATGGCTATAAGCGCCTAACCGCATGCCACTGTTTATCATGTAATTACTTACTCCCAATTCCCACGCATTGATCACCTCTTTGCGCAATTTTTTTGGATTAGTCTCTCGAAAGAGGCATTCTATATCGACAGATTTAAAATATGCATCAAGCAGGGCAATGGCCCGGGGATGAAAGATGAGAAAGTGACTCTGAAGGTGATAAGAATTTTTAAACGTAGAGAATCGCGGATTCTGAAATGAGCCTAACAGACCTATCAAATCATAATTATCTGACTTTTCCCATGCAAAGAATCCATCCAGAGACTTGATCAGGACATTGCTATCGTTCACGCAGGCAATTTGGCGATACAGTGTTTTGTCGATGGTGTGAACAAACTGATAAAATCGACCAAAGTCATATCCCATGTTCTTTTGATAAACCACCTGAATATTATTTGATAATTCGTTCGGTTTATAGGCTTCCTGTTGATTCGACAAGAGTACAACCTCATCAAAAAAACGAGCTAACTCATTAATATACAACTGTACGTAATAAGGAATCTTATTCGAATGATGAAAATGAATAAACAAACACAAACTTTTCAAAGGTTCCATCAGGAAAAAGTATTTAGATAGAATCGTGATTTATTGTTGCAGGTAAACCTGCAACATCTTTTCAAGTATCTTTTCTTGTGGAACATCATTTTATGTTTAGACAGAAAAAGAAGGAAGCGCATTAAAATCGAGCGTCGCAAAGTAATCTTCTACGGTCTCGGCCCTGCGTATCTGCATAACCTCACCATCTTCACGAAGCAACAATTCTGCAGAACGAAGCTTCCCGTTATAGTTAAACCCCATTGAATGTCCATGTGCGCCGGCATCGTGAATAACAACAATATCGCCTGGGACTAATTTAGGTAATACCCTGTTAATGGCAAATTTATCATTGTTTTCGCACAACGATCCTGTCACATCGTACATGATTTTTGTTGATGCGTCTTCCTTGCCGGGCACGGAAATATGATGATAGGAACCATACAATGCGGGTCGCATCAAATTGGCCATACTCGCATCGAGACCCGCATATTTTTTGTAGGTATTTTTGATATGGAGCACCTTACTTACCAGATAACCAAAAGGTCCGGTGATTGCGCGTCCCGATTCGAAGTAAAGTTTTATGGGTTTAAGGCCATTCCCAAGGATGTATTTTTCGTAATTTACCCTGATCCCTTCACTCATCTTCTCCAGATCAACTTCAACCTGATCAGGCTTGTAAGGAATTCCGATCCCTCCGCCAAGATTGGCAAATTCAAAGGTGATATTCAATTTTCTCGAGAGGTCGGCAATCAGTTCAAAAAGAATCTGAGCTGTTCCTGCAAAGTAGTCGGGGTCAAGCTCATTGGATGCCACCATCGTATGAATCCCAAAACGCTTAACGCCCTTATCTATCAGCAATTGATAACCTTCGAAAAGCTGGCTTCTCGTAAAACCATATTTTGCTTCTTCGGGATGTCCGATAATTGCATTTCCCTCTTTTAGCGAACCAGGATTATAACGACAGCAAACAAGTTCCGGCAAACCAACCTTTTCATCAAGATATTGAATATGAGCGATGTCATCAAGATTTATAATAGCTCCCAACTCAATTGCCTTTTTGAACTCTTCAGCGGGGGTATCGTTTGAAGTGAACATGATCTCTTCGCCCCGCATTCCAATTCTCCCGGCTAACTCAAGTTCTGCAATTGAACTGCAATCGATTCCAAATCCCTCATTACGAAGAATTTTCATCAAATAGGGATTCGGAGCAGCTTTAATTGCGTAATATTCTTTAAACCCTTTATTCCACGCAAATGCCTTTACAAATCTTTTGGCATATGATTTAATCCCTTTTTCGTCGTAGATATGAAAAGGAGTCGGGTACTTTTCGATTATTTTTTCTAATGCTTCTTTTGTAAAAGGAAGTTTCTTTTCAGTCATAAAATTAAAAATTAAAGCAGTGCAAAATTAGGAAAATTAAGCACATAATGCATCCGAAACAATAAAACCCATCATGGAAGTTATTCAAAATTAACAATGAATTTTCAGCTAGGTATCGGAACTATCAGAGTGAGGATAATAAAATCAACTTATAGATTATTAGTTACTTATAAATAATCTATTCTGCTACTGATTAACAAGTTGAATGAGATAAAAATTCTTGATGGAACCGATCTTTTGTTTTTTTCAATTCGTAGTGTGCAAATCTTCAGTTCGTCAGTATTTATTTACTCATTCGAATGGTAACATGCTGAATACAAGAAATTAAAAGACCATAACTTTGAGGTCGTGGCAAAACAAAACAGGCCGGAATTTATATCCGGCCTGTTTAATCGACAATCAACTTTCAGGTTATCGTGGAAAATTTTTAAAGATCATTCCAACAACACTGTTTATTTGGTCTTCCCTTGTTTGGGTGCGCGGGTTTACCAGGCCTTCCGCTACACCTTCCCAGATCATTGATTTTTCCTGGACATCGATCAAATCAATGAAAAGCGTCCCTTCAATCGACTTGTTTACATCGACATAGGTATTTGAAGATCCCCAGCCCCGATAGTACATTCCACCCATATAATTGGTATTTGCGGTTGCAGAATATTTGGTTTTTCCTTTTACAAAAGCATTTACCAAAATATCGGGAGTAGCAGCAATCTGATAACCCTTTGCTTCCATCTCTTTGGTGATGGCGTCTTTCAGTCGGCGACGATTTAAATCATTCAACGTTACCTTGTCAACTTCTTTGCTGAAATTGAATGTTTTGTATTTGGAGAAGTCAGCTTTCCTATCGTAGTCGGAGCTCACTTTAACACCTGCACATCCGATCATAATAATTATCAACATGACCGGTAAAAACACTTTAAAGAAATTAATTTTCATGGCTTCATAATTTAAATTTAACATTTTTATTTTTAGATATTTATCTTTAACGTTCTGATTTTCTGGTCTCTGTACTCCTGTTGGTGGCCTTGGCTTCGCGGCGTTCTGCCTTGCGTGCAGTTCGGTCAGGAGCCGCAGATCTTTGTGCCGGCGAAGCTGCAGATCTTTCTCCCCGGGCAGCACTTCTTCCGGATGTTGCCCGGTTTCCCGCATTATTCGGGGAATTCTGATTTGCCCTCTGCGGTGCCCTTTCTGTTGAGGTTCCAGCTGGATTGGTGCGTACAGGAGATGATTCCTTGCGAATAGTACCGCTACCGGTTCCTGAACCCCTGCGGTTTATTGATCCTTCCGACCTTCCAGGATTTACCGTGTTGTACGCTCTTCGATTGACTGCTCCACTAGGTCTTTCAAAACTTCTTTGTCTGTTTTCGCTATTATTTATTGATCCGTTTCCACGAGGATTTACTGCACCGATTCTTCCGGCACCCTGTCGGGAATTGGAATAATCGTGTTGTCTCGTAACTCCGGGATTGGCTCTTCTCGTTGATAATGATTCTCTTGTATTTGGCCGATGAACAATAGTACTGCCTCTCTGATGGGCAATTCTCTCAAGATTTGAATTGTTTACCCTTGGATTATTAATCACGTTGGATCTAATTGATCTGTAAAATCCGTTATGCGGAACGGGGCGATGCAAATCGCGATAACGATTTACATAATGATTTTCGTAATATCTGTAATAGTTATACGATAAATGAGGGTACAATGTCGGATGATAATAAGTTTGCCAATGTATAAAGTGGAATGACGGAAGTCCGATAAAAACGATATTCCCATAATGATTACGGTAAAAACCAGTATGATAATAAAACGGACGTGGTCGCCAGTAAGGATATGAATACCAGTATGGATACCCAAACCAATAAGGATAACTATTGACAACTCTCACTTCAACAACGGGTTCTGAGGAACTTTCATATCTCACTTCATTATTTTCTTTGGCAAATTTTTCGGCCGCTGCGAGCATTTCGTTATAAGCCTCAGGATCGTTCTGTATCTGGGTCTTATATGCTTCCAAATCTTCTTTGTTCTGTTCTGCAAGCTCTTGCGAAATTTTGCTGAGATTACCCATTACCCAATCAGGATCTTCGCTATACACTGAGCCCAGAAGAACTATAAAGTCCTTATCTTCAACCAATGCAGAAACAATCTCCGGATAAGCCAGCAACGCATTTACACTTTCACGAGTCTGAGAATTATAAGGCTCAAGGTATGATTGGAAAGCCCTGTCAATTTCGCTGTTTAGCTGATCGATCCGGAGAAGAACATCGAAATGCATTCGCGCATATTTTATTGTTGTCGCACGAATCTCTTCGGGGTAATTTGATGCAATACGAGTGACTTCCGAAGCGGAGGGCTTCTCTTTACTCACGATGTCGGTGATCAGGTTCGGATAACGTGCCATATCGTAAAACGCGGCTTGTGCATCGCGGTCATAGTCATTGATAATCGCACGAAACTGAGTCTGTGATCTTTTTTGCAACTCTTCAATTTTGTTCAGCGCCTCAGGGGTCTGCGCTACCTGAAGAATATGCCTTTGAATTTTTTCATCGTAACCGGCAATTGCATCAACTGTAGTGCGATCTTCCGCAATCATCTGCAATAGCTTATTCTTATTTTCCGACTGAGCCTTTCCGTGGATCGAAATGCTCATTGTTATTGCTAAAAATAATAAAGGCAGTATGTTATATCTGATCTTTCTATGTCGTTCTGAAGCTTTCATGACTTACAATTTTATTTGTACACTTATTCGCGAACAAAAATTCTGCCAAAAATGAAAAAACGCTGAAAGTTTATTTTTTATTTTTGATGTTATAAAACTGGTTATGTAGTAACCGGTTGAAATATAGATTATTTTAGCATATTGACTTTGGAAATTGAGAATCCGTTTAGTAGGTTTGCATGTAATAATATCCTGGATTTAATACTTGTCGTTTGGATTGCTTCGGGAGCACCGCTTTCCCCGGGTATAATTTCAATAATTGATAGAATAAAAATCCCGGTAAAGAGTGATTTGTAAAATACTGATATATAATGAATACATATATTTCGATACTAAGAGGAATCAACGTCAGCGGAAAGAATCTCATTAAAATGAATTCTTTGAAGGAGATGTACGAAGATATGGGTTTTCAGAATGTTAAAACCTATATTCAAAGCGGAAATGTTGTTTTCCAGGGCAGAGAAACAAATTTGATGGAATTGGAAGAATTAATAACGGAAGGAATATTGAAGCGATTCGCATTAAATGTCCCGGTTTTGGTGCAGGAATATTCAGAGCTTAAAAGCATCTTATCCCTGAATCCATTTTTGAATGATCCTAAAGAAGATATTTCAAAACTTTATACTATATTTTTATCGAAGTCGCCCGAAAAGCATTTTGCTGAACGTATTGATAGTGAATTATATTTGCCAGATAGATTTTACATTATGGAGCGGACCATTTATTTGTTTTGCCCCAATGGTTATGGAAACACAAAGTTGAACAATAATTTTTTTGAAAATAAACTGGGCGTAAAAGCCACAACCAGGAACTGGAGAACGTTGATGGAATTAGTAAAAATGTCTGATATGTAAATAATTGGAATAATCCGATATCGCATTTCCGTTAATGAAGGTCATCACCGGGTTGCAATAATATACAACAAAACTTACATCTCGTATCCTTTTACCCCTTGTTTTGTTGGCTTTATAACGAATATTGTGGGTAGTTTATGTGAACGTCTATTAATTTGTGATCGGTACGTTGAACGATTTTAAACCTCTTATTTCCCGGATAACTTAAGCAATGGGAATAAATAAATGTCGTCTTTTGTCAATTTATTCTTACATATTTCTATATATCAATCACATATAATAGCATATCCGCTGCTTAATGCATAGCTGACGCATATTACTATTTAATATATTATTAAAAACTTTTATGCAATAGCTATGCTTTAATTCTTTATTTATCGTTATAAGTGTCAGTATTACAGTATTATAAACCTCAGATTATTTATGCAAATGAAAACTACAACATTCTGCCAATTTACAATTCCGGCACCTGCAATCCTCAATTTATAACACAGTCATGCAATAACATACAATTCGCTTTCTGTCGTTTCGCGGCATCTCGCGGCACGTCGTTCACTTTTGATCGCTATTCTTTTTTAAAACCCTAATTTTGAGTTATAAATTAAGCGAACATCACCTCACTCGTATTTGCTTCGTATTTCCTTCGTACCTGATTCGCTATTCCGTGATCCTGCTTTTCGATGTGCCATTTCTCATGTAAACCTATACCGGCAGCAGGTTATGAAAGAATCGCTGAATGGTGGTGAGAAAGATTATACCTTTGTGGAATTTCGTAACCTGATGAAGCAGCAAAAAATGGTACAGGGGCATGCGAATCTCGTATATATTTCAGCGGTATAACTCCGATATTTTCGTAATTTTGCCCGGTTGTCCGAAACATATAGATATTGGAACTTAAGGAACTGCTCAAATATTACACTTCACACCCTTCTGTAATCGGGTTGCGCGAAAAGATCGCTGATTCTGGTGCCGCAAAAATTTCACTCAAAGGATTGACAGGGTCCTCGTCCGCTATTGTATTAAATGCTGCCTATCAGATAAATCCGTTTAGTACGGTCGCCATTTTAAGCGACAGGGAAGAAGCCGCTTATTTCTATGATGACCTCAATGCCTTGGGCCTCGAGGAAAACGTTTTATTTTTTCCGTCATCATATCGCCGCAGTTTCGTTCACGAAAGAATTGAGGGCGAAAATATTATATTCAGGACTGAGGTACTGAATAAACTGGCGCTTAACGAAACCGGTTATATGGTAATCACCTATCCCGAGGCAATAATGGAGAAGGTGATCTCGGGAAGAGGACTCGCAAAAAATACGCTTCATATCCGCAAGGGGGAAAAGCTCTCGATCTCTTTTATTAATGAAATATTGTATGAATATGGTTTCGAGCGGGTTGAATTTGTTTATGAACCGGGACAATATTCGCTTCGCGGGTCGATTATTGATATTTTCTCGTTCTCAAACGAAGATCCTTATCGTGTTGACTTCTTTGGTGATGAGGTAGATTCGATCAGAACATTCGATATTGAAGACCAGATTTCGAAAGAGACACTGAATCGGGTTTCGATAATTCCCAATATTCAGGAGGGACTTCAAGACGAAAAACGGGTTTCCATTTTTGATTTCCTGGATAAAAAGACGGTGGTTGCCGCCAAAAGTTTCACCTTTGTCTCGGGACAAGTTAAACAATTGTATCAGGAAGCAGCTGAGAAGTTTAGCGATACCGAAATTGCCGATCTGATCATCTCTGGCAAAGAGTTTAAGAGCGGAATAACAGATTTTACCTGTGTTGAATTTGGATCGACGCATTATTTTAATCATGCTGATGAGTTTATTTTCAACACCACAAAACAACCCGTTTTTAATAAAAATTTCGACTTGCTGGGTCAGGATTTGAAATCGAACCGGCAAAAAGGATATCGAAATATACTCCTGACATCAAGTCCTAAACAGATTGAACGGCTTCACGCTATTTTTGACGACAAAGGTGATCCTCAAAAGATTGACAGTTTGTTGTTCGCAATTAATGAAGGGTTTATTGATCACGATCTGAAAATCTGTTGTTATACTGATCACCAGATTTTCGAGCGTTATCACCGGTTTAAGTTACGTTCGAAAAAGTCATCCCGCCAGGCCATTACCATAAAGGAGTTGAGTAAACTTCACCCTGGCGATTTTGTGGTTCACATCGATCACGGAGTGGGGAAATTTGCCGGTCTTGTGAGAACAGAGGTAAATGGGAAAATTCAGGAGGCTATACGACTGACATACAGAGATAACGATTCGTTATTGGTCAGCATTCACTCGTTACACCGGATTGCAAAATATAAAGGGAAAGAGGGACAGGAGCCTACAATCAATAAGTTAGGAACGGCCGCATGGCAGAATCTTAAAACTAAAACCAAGAACAAGGTTAAAGATATTGCCCGCGAATTGATTGCCCTGTATGCCAAGCGGAAGATGGAAAACGGATTTGCCTTTTCGTCCGATTCGTATCTTCAGGAGGAGTTGGAGGCAAGCTTTATTTACGAGGATACGCCTGATCAATTGAAAGCCACATACTCCATCAAGGAAGATATGGAGAAGCCAATGCCAATGGATCGTCTGGTTTGCGGTGATGTTGGGTTTGGCAAGACCGAAGTTGCGATCCGTGCAGCATTTAAAGCCGTAACCGATAGCAAACAAGTGGCAGTCTTGGTTCCAACTACGATTCTGGCGCTGCAGCATTATAAAACATTTAAGGAAAGGCTAAAGGATTTCCCCTGCAATGTGCAATATATTAGCAGACTGAGAAATTCTGGCGACGTAAAAAATGTCCTGAAAGAGTTGAGTGAAGGGAAAGTTGATATTATTATTGGCACCCATAAGCTGATTGGTAAGGATGTAAAATTCAAGGACCTTGGATTGCTGATCGTGGATGAAGAGCAACATTTCGGGGTCTCGGTAAAAGAGAAACTGAAACAACTTAAAGCGAATGTCGATACTTTAACACTGACGGCAACACCGATTCCGCGTACTTTGCAATTTTCACTCATGGGCGCGCGTGACCTTTCCATCATTAATACACCGCCGCCGAATCGATATCCGATTAATACAGAGGTAAGTATATTTGATGAGGAAATTATCCGCGATGCCATTAGTTATGAGGTGTCACGGGGAGGGCAGGTGTTCTTCATCAATAACCGCGTATCTAATATTTATGAAATTGAATCGCTGATCAAACGTCTTTGCCCCGGAGTCCGCACAGTTGTCGGACATGGACAAATGGATGGTGTTAAGCTTGAGAAAGTAATGTTCGACTTTGTGAATGGTGATTTTGACGTCCTTGTTGCGACAACAATTATTGAATCGGGTTTGGATATTCCGAATACCAACACGGTCATTATCAACAATGCGCAGAATTTTGGATTGAGCGAACTTCACCAGTTGCGCGGACGTGTCGGACGATCGAATAAAAAGGCATTCTGTTATTTATTGGCACCGCCATTGAATACGATGTCTGCTGATGCCCGAAGACGTTTGCAGGCCATCGAGGAGTTCTCCGAAATCGGAAGCGGATTCAGTATTGCAATGCAGGATCTCGACATCCGGGGTGCCGGAAATTTGTTGGGCGGCGAACAAAGCGGATTTATAGCAGATATCGGTTTCGAAGCTTATCATCGGATATTGAACGAGGCAATGATGGAGCTAAAGACGGGCGAATTTCAGGACATTTTTGAGGATGAAAATGCAGAGGCTTCAGGGGCATTTCTCGATCTTAACTATGTAAACGACTGCAATATAGACACTGACCTGCAATTACTTTTCCCCGATCAATATATCTCGAGCGTTTCGGAGCGGATGTTGTTATACCGCGAATTGGATAATATGGAAAACGAGACGATGGTACAACAGTTTGAGAAAGGACTTATCGATCGTTTTGGACCGATTCCTGAGTCTGCGCGCGAGCTGATTGATGTTGTCCGTTTAAGATGGATCGCCATTTCACTCAATATAGAAAGGATTATTCTTAAGGAATCGAAGATGATCTGTTATTTGCCTTCCGATCCCGCATCGAATTATTACCAATCCATTCATTTTCAGAAACTGATGCAGTGGATTGTCCAGAATCCATCGAAATGCCGCGTCAAAGAGGGGAAAGCAAAACTGAGTATTAATTTCCCGGAAATAAAAACATTGCGCAAGGCAGTCGGCATATTGACGGGAATTGCAGAGAAAGTAAATAATTGAATAATAAATAATTCTGCAATCTTGCATATAAAGACGGAATAGTGTATCGCTAAAAATGTCTCGTGAAACGTAGGTGTCAAATACGATATTATATTTTTAGCCATTACTTGATTATTCCTGTTTGCAGAAATAACTGCGTTTCAAAGCCTTATCAACCGATAGATCATTATTAAAAATTACAGATCGGAGGCTCCAATATAAATTCACGCCAAACTGATTATAATTCATTTAATTACTGTAACTTTATCTTACGTTAGTTAGCCACCTAAATATGCTTGTAAAAACCTATGGTAGTGCAGTTCATGGAATCGACGCAACGACAGTTACAATAGAAACCGATGTTTCCCGCGGAATTCGTTTTAACCTTGTCGGATTGCCTGATATCGCCGTAAAAGAGAGTCAGCAACGCATTGACTCAGCTTTGCGCTTTATTGGATATAAACTTCCGGGGAAAAAAATTGTCATCAATATGGCGCCTGCCGATATACGCAAGGAAGGCTCTGCTTACGATCTCCCGATTGCCATTGGTATTCTGGCAGCCTCGGAACAGATTAATGCTCCTGAATTACATAAATATATGATGATGGGTGAGCTCTCGCTTGATGGTGGTTTACAAATGGTTAAAGGCATTCTTCCCATTGCAGTCAGGGCACGTGAAGAAGGGTTTGAAGGTTTTATCGTTCCTAAACAAAATGCACGCGAAGCGGCGGTGGTTGATAAACTAAAGATTTTCGGCGCTGAAAATTTAAAAGAGGTAATTGATTTTCTGTCAGGTCGTGTTGGCATCGAACAGACTATCATCGATACACGTGAAGAATTCAAGGCGAAAATTACAAGTTACGATCTCGATTTCGCAGATGTGAAAGGACAAGAAAACGTAAAGCGCGCACTCGAGATTGCGGCAGCAGGTGGGCACAATTTGGTTATGATCGGACCTCCTGGAGCTGGTAAAACAATGTTGGCTAAACGAATACCTACAATACTGCCTCCTTTCACCTTAAAAGAAGCTCTTGAAACGACAAAAATTCATTCCGTGGCGGGGAAAATAGATCGCGAAACATCGTTAATGACTTTGCGTCCTTTCCGGAGTCCCCACCACACCATTTCTGATGTTGCCCTCGTAGGCGGCGGAACTTATCCTCAACCGGGAGAGATTTCGATGGCACATAATGGTGTTTTATTCCTCGACGAGTTGCCCGAATTTAAACGTACTGTGCTTGAGGTTCTACGACAACCGCTTGAAGACAGACTGATAACAATATCGAGGGCCAAGTTTTCGGTGGAATATCCTGCCAGTTTTATGCTCGTCGCCTCGATGAATCCCTGTCCATGCGGATTTTATAATCACCCCACAAAGCAGTGTGTCTGCGGCCCCGGGATGGTGCAAAAATACCTGAGCCGCATATCGGGACCACTGCTCGACAGAATCGACATCCATCTCGAAGTGGTGCCTGTGCCATTTAATGAACTTACGGAAATGAAACCGGGAGAAAAAAGTGAAATCGTCCGCCAGCGTGTAATCAGGGCACGTGAAATTCAGCGCGAAAGATTCAGCGACACCGGAATTTATTGTAATGCACAGATGAGTTCAAAAATGCTTCATCAATTTTGCGTTCCCGATCAGGCAGGACATCAACTTCTTAAGAATGCGATGGAGAAATTAGGTCTGTCTGCCAGAGCTTATGACCGAATTCTGAAGGTGTCGCGCACGATTGCCGATCTCGAAGGTTCGGAATCTATTCAGGCAGACCACCTTGGCGAAGCAATTCAATACCGCAGTCTCGATCGCGAAGGGTGGGGTGCATAGTCATGTGCAAATCAGTGTACAATTATACAATCGATAGTGAATCAAGCTTACTAATTTAGAACAATATACCTTTTTTATTGTTTTAATAAAAAATCAATCTATATGCCAGATAAATTCTCCGATCCTATTGGTCGGCTCATGGGTTTGCGTTACAAGTCGCATCCCTGGCACGGGGTTCACATTGGTGACCATGTGCCTGAAAAGGTAACCGCATTTATTGAGGTTGTTCCTACTGATACCGTTAAGTATGAAGTAGATAAAGATACGGGATATTTGAAAATCGACCGTCCGCAACAATTTTCCAATGTCGTTCCTGCTCTTTATGGATTTATACCCCAGACTTATTGCGGGAAGAAGGTTGCCAAATTTTGTATGGATAAAGCGGGACTTAAAGGGGTAAAAGGGGATGGCGATCCTCTTGATATTGTTGTCCTTACCGAAAAATCGATTCACCATGGTGATATTCTTGTCACTGCCCGTCCGATCGGAGGTTTCAGAATGATCGACGGAAATGAGGCTGATGATAAAATTATTGCGGTACTCAACAATGACTTTATATACGGACATTTTGATAACCTGACTGATGTACCTGAAACTATCATTACACGACTCCGACATTACTTTCTTACTTATAAGGACTTACCCGGGGAAGAGAAAAATTCGGTAATTACCCATGTCTATAGCAAAGAGGAAGCCTACGAAGTGATTCAATGTTCGATTGATGATTACCACGCTCGATTTGAGAACCTTGGAAAATTACTGCTGCTGGATGATTAAATGATAACATAAACTAACCAGGAAGATCGTCGGCTATATTTATTTATTTATAGCTGACGATCTTTTTTTATGTGAAAAACATGAGAAAAACGGATCACCGGATTAAAAAAATATGATTACTTTTCGAGGCTTTTTCCATCGGTGAATAATTTGTTTTTTATTGATCAGATGAAAGTCGCGCCGATAAATCGGAATTTATTTCAATTTGAATACGGCAACTTATAAATCGTATTTTTAGCAAAAGAACCGAATTAATTAAGGTTATGGGGATTAGGTATCGTCTTACATTGATGAATTTTCTGCAGTTTTTTATCTGGGGATCGTGGCTGATCTCGCTTGGCAGTTATATGGGTAACACCCTCAGTTTCACAGGGGGACAAATCGGGAGCATTTTTGCAACAATGGGAATTGCTTCATTATTTATGCCCGGATTGCTGGGGATTGTTGCCGACCGATGGATAAATGCAGAGCGCGTACTTGGTATGTGTCATATCATCGGTGCCATATTACTTTTTTGGGCGTCCACCGTCACCGATCCACACCTTATGTATATGATAATGCTGTTTAATGCGATGGCGTATATGCCAACAATCGCACTAAATAGTACCGTATCGTATAATGTTCTCGAACAAAAAGGATTTGATATTGTTAAGGACTTCCCTCCTATAAGGGTTTGGGGAACCGTTGGATTTATCTGCGCCATGTGGGTCGTCGATTTATGTGGCTGGAGTCTTAGTCCATTGCAACTCTATATCGGATCGGCATCTTCCTTGTTTTTAGGAATTTACGCCTTCACGATGCCTGCCTGCCCTCCCGCAAGGTCGAAGGGAAAGAGATCGGTGCTCTCAGCAATGGGATTCGATGCATTTGTCCTGTTTAAGAGAACGAAAATGGCTATCTTCTTTATTTTTGCGATGCTTTTAGGTGCAGCACTTCAGATTACAAATACGTTTGGCCAAATGTTCCTGCACGATTTCAGCAATACCTACGCCAACTCATTTGCAGTTACCCATCCGGGATTATTGATGTCTATATCACAAATTTCAGAAACGTTATTTATTCTCACGATCCCTTTCTTTCTTAACCGTTTTGGAATTAAAAAGGTAATGATTATCAGTATGTTTGCCTGGGTATTACGATTCGCATTATTTGGATTGGGCAATCCCGGCGAAGGTCTTGTTCTGTTAGTTCTCTCGATGATTATCTACGGAATGGCCTTCGATTTCTTCAATATATCGGGTTCCCTTTTTGTGGAAATGGAAACAGAACCGGGCATCCGTGCAAGTGCTCAAGGATTATTTATGATTATGACCAACGGTTTCGGCGCTTTTATCGGCGGAGTTACAAGTGGCTGGGTGGTTGACTATTTTACTGTTGGCGGCGTAAAAGACTGGCATAGTATCTGGTTTGTTTTTGCCGGATATGCTTTAGCTTTAGGGATTATTTTCCCGCTTGTATTCAGGTATAAACACGAACGAAAAGCAATTAAAACAGCGAAAGCATAAGTGATGTATTTATATCTCGGATGTGGTTCGGAGAGTAGCGATTAATTTGTTATTCAATAGTCATTGAAAAGGTCATTAAAACGGATTATACGAATGGCACTAATGAATAATGTGGCTCCGGCAATAAACCCGATTAATAGACTTTAAGCTTTGCGACTATTAAAATATAACAGAAAGCCCTTAATTTACAATTGATTGCAAATTAAGGGCTTTCTAATTTATATTTGTAAAAGCTATACGGTCTTCTTGGAAGCTCGTTTACGATCGTTTTCGTTGAGCATTATTTTCCTAAGTCGGATTGACTTCGGGGTTACCTCTACGTATTCGTCTTTCTGAATATATTCGAGTGCTTCCTCAAGGCTGAACTTAATTGGTGGCGCAAGTCTAACCTTATCGTCAGAACCTGATGCCCGCATATTCGTGAGCTTTTTAGATTTTGTAAGATTCATGGCGAGATCACCTTCACGGCTACTTTCTCCAACAACCTGACCTTCATATATTTCTTCCTGGGGATCGATAAAATATCTTCCTCTGTCCTGAAGTTTATTCAAAGCATAGGCAAAAGCTGTCCCTGTTTCGAGTGCAACTAACGAACCGTTTAGGCGCGTTTCAATCGGCCCTCTGTAACGATCGTATTTGATAAATCGGTGAGCCATTACTGCTTCACCCTGTGTTGAGGTCATCATCGTGGTACGTAAACCGATGATTCCGCGCGAAGGAATCTGAAATTCGAGGTTGATACGATCACCTTTCTTTTCCATATTCAGCATTTCACCTTTTCTGCGAGTGACAAGGTCAATAGCAGTACCGCTGAGTTCTTCGGGAATATCGATGTTTAATAACTCAATAGGCTCATATTTTTCACCATCAATTTCTTTATACAGTACCTGTGGCTGGCCGACCTGAAGCTCGTAACCTTCGCGGCGCATTGTTTCGATCAATACTGAAAGATGCAAAACACCTCGTCCATGTACATTCCAGGCGTCAGCTGAATCGGTAGTCTCAACGTGTAACGCGAGATTTTTCTCCAATTCACGCATCAATCTGTCATGGATATGCCTACTCGTAACAAACTTACCTTCTTTGCCATAAAATGGCGAGTTGTTGATTGTGAACAACATACTCATGGTCGGTTCGTCAATTGCGACTGGCGTAAGTGGCTCAGGATTTTCATAATCACAGATACTATCGCCAATTTCGAATCCTTCGATTCCAACTAACGCACAAATATCTCCGTTGCTGGCGCTGGGTACCTTTTCTCTTCCTAATCCAGTGAAAACATGAAGTTCCTTTATTTTGGTGCGGACAACCGTTCCATCGCGTTTAACGAGCGAAACGTTCATCCCTTCTTTCAACTCGCCACGGTGTATGCGGCCAATTGCAATACGGCCAACATATTGTGAATAATCGAGCGAGGTAATAAGCATCTGAGGTGTACCTGGATTTTCTATTGGCGCAGGAATATTTTCAATGATAGAATCAAATAATTCTGTAATATTTTCTGTACGGACTTTCCAGTCATAGCTCATCCAATTTTGTTTGGCCGAACCATAGATTGTTGGGAAATCAAGCTGATCTTCAGTCGCATCAAGGCTATACATTAATTCGAAAACCTGTTCGTGTACGACATCAGGACGACAATTGGGTTTATCGACCTTATTGATGACAACGATTGGTTTTAAACCAAGTTGTAATGCTTTTTGAAGTACAAATCTGGTTTGGGGCATTGTTCCCTCAAAAGCGTCAACCAACAGAAGAACACCATCTGCCATGTTTAGAACACGTTCCACCTCACCACCGAAATCAGCATGCCCGGGGGTATCGATGATGTTGATTTTTGTACCATTGTAAACGACCGATACGTTTTTGGCAAGGATTGTTATCCCTCTTTCCCGCTCCTGGTCATTACTGTCGAGGATCAATTCTCCCGGATTTTGATTACCCCTGAAGATATTGGAATCCATGATCATCTTGTCAACCAACGTCGTTTTTCCATGATCGACGTGCGCTATGATCGCTATGTTTCTGATATTTTGCATCTATGAATTTTGAGCCGCAAAGGTAATCATTTATTTGATGGTTAAAACGTATGGCAGTTTATCGATCAGCCCATTTTAAATTTCTTTCGCATAAATTGTTAAAACAATACTATTTTTTTGTGTATTTTACCACCTGAATTATTTTAATCAATTAAATATCAGTATACTAATTCATCTGAGTGTTTTTTGGAGAAGAATTAGAATAGTGCTGTTTATCATTGTGTTATAGTAGGAGATCAACTTGATGCCGGCAAATCAAGTCTGCGATCCTATTTGAATATTTGAATTATGTCGCATTCCAATATGTTGATTACTCCACCAACATTATTTTAACATTAATAAAATTGATTTCTTTTTAAATTTACTGATATCAATAACTAACTTTGTATGTTTTTGCCTTTTACTAACGCGATTTGGCTTTGAAAATCGGTTTCCGATATTTGAGCGATAATTATCTGCAATGAATAAAAAGGATTAATTTCAATTTAAATGACACGAAACAGTTGGTTTCATTACCTGATTTTATTTCTTGGTATTCTCTGCATATCCTGGTCTGCGATATTTGTAAAATTGGCTGATGTTTCCGGGCTAAGTTCAGCATTTTATCGCATGTTCATTGGTTTTCTTGGCGTCCTTCCTATCTGGCTTCTACGCAGGAAACCTGTCACCGATAAGAAATCTGTTCTGTTCTGATAGCTGTTTTATGTGGAGTGATATTCGCCTGTGATATAGCTGTTTGGAATGTATCTATTCTTTTGACCAAAGCGGCTATTTCTACGCTTATCGCAAATCTGGCTCCGGTTTGGGTTGGAATTGGTGCAATCCTGTTTCTGAAGGAGAAACCCGGCAGGATCTTTTGGATTGGAACCGCAATCGCCTTATTCGGGGTATCCGTAATTGTTGGAATTGATAAAATCTATAGTTCACGCCTGAATACGGGGCATTTTCTCGCTATTCTCGCCAGTTTTTTTTATTCATTTTATCTGCTGATTATGCGGAAAGGACGACTATATCTTGATACCGTTACATTTACAGCGATTTCCATGTTGTCAAGCTCTGTGGTTTTGTTCTTTGTCTCCATTTTTACCGGCACCCAGCTTTTAGGATTTTCGATGCAATCGTGGGAAGCATTAATCGGACTTGGATTAATATCCCAGTTAGGTGGTTGGTTGACAATTAATTACGCTATGGCCTATATGCCATCGACTATTGCATCGGTAAGTTTGCTTAGTCAATCCGTATTTACAGCGTTGATTGCAATTCCGGTGCTGGGGGAGAAACTTACGAAAATCGAGTTATTGGGTGGGGTGATCGTATTGGCGGGCATTTTTCTGGTCAATAAAAAGATGTTCAAACGAAAGGTAGCTGTGCAACAGGAATATGACTGACAGGGAGATGGAGAGGCTGAGTGAGTGCAGTCGTTAATATCAGATTATCATATTTATTTTTGAATCATTCCGGATCGCAGGAAGATTGCTGACTAAAAAAGGTAGTTCAATCCAATATAGATCCCTGAATCTCCATCCTGGGATTTAGTGGCAATTCCATAATCTATGGCCATCACAAAGTTGTAATTCATCACCAGACGTAAACCCGCGCCATAGCTTGTATGAAGTTTTTCGGCCCCTTTATTGAAATAATCCGAAGCAATTATGGATGCAGGAATGTTGACATTGGCAGGTTCGATTTTTTTTGTCACCTGCCCGAAATCGACAAATGTGTTTAACCCCATATAGAAATTCTGGTTGATAAATTTCAGCCGATAGAACTTCCATCTTAATTCGAGATTTCCAAGAATATAGCCATCGCCTACAATTCTGTTACGCCGAACCCCGCGCAGGTTTTTTGCACCACCCAAACCTGTTGAAGATGAGCCTGTAAGTACAGATGATATAATCTGTGGTTCATAGTAAAACGGGACGTGTCCGCCGATGGTCTGTTGCCAGTTAATACGATAAGCAAACGAAAGATCCTCTTTTATCAGCGTAAAATACTGACGGTGTGTGAACGAAAATTTTGAGAAGCCACTTTCGGCGCCAAAAAATTTCGGTACAACTGCGATCACCGCTTCAGTCCACATTCCTTTCATCGGATTTGGCTTATTATCACGTGTGTCATAGACGATTCCTGTTTTTAGTTCAGGGATAAAACCGCCATTTGCCTCTTGCCGGCTGATTAGTCCCCATTGGATATATTTTTCGTAAAGTCCGGGTTGTTGTGAGACCGGAGGTAATTTATCACTTTCACTTTTCCCTTTATTCAATTTGTCAACGTCAACGGAGGCAGAGCTATAGTTTAGCAGATTAAATCCGACGATCCAGCCAAATTCTGAATCGGTAAACTTTCCCTGTAAATCGGTTTTAAACCTGAAGAGTTTCTGTTGATTTTTATAGAACATGCGGGTTTTGTAATCGGGTGAATTTTGATCTTCCCAATCCTTGTTTAATACTGATTCATAACCATTAAACCCATAGAAATCGTAAGCCTGATCGGGCAGATAACTCAGATCGGTGGTTACCTGAATTCCGGGGATAAGAGACTCGGAATCATAGTAGAACCTATAAATTCCACTTCCTTTTGTAAAACGGGAAATTTCGAAATAGAGCGAGTGTTTGTATTTTGGAAAGGCGCTGCCATCACCGAAATTATAGAAATTTACTGCTGCACCATACTGGAATCCCTGATCAGTATCGAACGTGAGTGCCGGAATGGCTCCAAAGTTCCAACCGGTTTTTATCTTGGGAGAATCTGATTTTTCTTTAATCTCCTGAGCAAATGAAGAATTTGCAATGAGAATTGTATATATGCAAACAAAGATGAACCAGATCTGTTTCATAAAGGACAGGATTTTGAAGATCGACTTTCGAAATGCGAATGTGGGTTTTTTTATTGCGATTTCAAAATAAAACTTTTGCTGATATTAGTTTCGAAATCGTATTTATTTAGCATATTTGTGTGATTTTACGGATCGGTTAGGCCTTGGTTTTAATGTAAAATTATTTTATCTGATTTTAAACGAATCGAAAATGAAGTACATAGGTGCCCATGTAAGTGCGGGAGGGGGTGTTGAAAATGCTCCGCTAAATGCAAAAGAGGTTGGTGCAAAGGCTTTCGCACTTTTCACTAAAAACCAGAAGCAATGGAACGCTGCTCCTTTGACGGCGAAGAGTATAGCTGCTTTTAAAAAAAACTGTTCGGACTTTGGATTTCTTCCCGAGATGATCCTTCCGCACGACAGTTATTTGATCAATCTTGGTCATCCTGAGGAGGATGGACTTGCTAAATCGCGGGAAGCATTCAATGATGAAATGTTACGATGCGAGCAGCTTGGATTAAAAATGCTCAATTTTCATCCGGGAAGTCATCTTAATAAAATCTCTCCCTCTGAATGTTTATCGCGCATAGCAACATCAATCAATATTGCTTTGGATCAAACACATGGAGTCACAGCAGTGATTGAAAATACAGCCGGGCAGGGAACCAACATGGGATATGTTTTTGAACAGATTGCAGAGATTATTGGTCAGGTGGAGGATAAATCGCGTGTTGGCGTTTGCATTGATACCTGCCATACTTTTACTGCGGGTTATGATATTCGGACAAAGGATGTTTTCGATCAGACTTTCGCTAAATTTGATGAAATAATCGGGTGGCATTATCTAAAAGGGATCCATCTGAACGATTCGAAAAAGGAACTGGCCAGGCGTGTTGATCGGCACAATAGCATTGGACAAGGATTCCTGGGAATGGAAATCTTTGAAGTATTAATGAATGATTCTCATTTTGATCAAATGCCGATCATTCTCGAAACTCCTGACGAAAGTTTGTGGGCAGAGGAGATCCGTTTATTGTATTCACTAATCAGATAAGTTTAAAAAGTTTTTATAGCAGTTTAAATTCATGATCTCAATTTTGATGATCAGCTTTTATACAAAAGAATAATTAATACAGAATTCTGTAAATTAGCAAATTATTGGCGTCTATGACGCTTGGTATGGGTAATTGGATTTTGTAATGATTGCTGTTGGCTATTAGTGACCGGCGACTGGCAGGCTCGCTTACTAAAAGACAAGGAGTTATCTTAATTTTTAAAGGATTAGGGTCGAATAGTTAGCACTATCATGCCAGCAGCAAGTTGCAAAAAGCCAGCTGCTCATTGCATAAACCATTTGAAAGCGGTTTGCAAAATTTACCTGCACGCTCTCCGTCATAGAACCAATTATTACCCGAACCTGAATAGAAACAGATTTATGCGTTTACTGTTCTGTCAATATTGGGATCATGAGGCTTTGTCTTATATTATTTTATGCGAAATATTGGTTGTGAGTTGAAATTAAAACTATGTTCGGTGTGAGTCATGGCGTTAACAATAATGTCATCGTATATCATCGGTTTCTATGGAGCATTGATTTGATCGTTCTATTCTTATGAGAAATAATATGTTTTGTTCTTGCGGAAATTTTAAAATTCGTTACTTCTGATTATTTAACAATGCCTTAGACGAAGCTAAAGAGCTAATTGTTATTATGATGAAAAAAATAAAAAAATATACTTTAATGCGTTGAAAAATTAAAGAAATGAATATATTTGCAACGTAAAGAGGAGAGAAAAGTTCATGCACAGAACTTTTATATCATTTAATAGATTTTTTATTTGGGTGTAACTACTTCCTTGCGTTGTATTTGCAATCTTTTTTTTCTGTTTTATCATATCCGAAGAATTGTTTTAGGAAAATTATTTTTATGGAAGATTTTTTTTCGCCGGAAGAAATCCGTGCATTGATGGTTAGATGCGAATCTGATCGCCAGCGTATTATTTTATTTTTATTATACAACTATGGTTTAACTATTGATGAGGCACTCAACTTAAAGGCGGGACAATTTATGCTAAACCCCGATTATGTCCGCTTCAACTTTACCAGGAAACAAACCGGGAAAGCGCATACCTATAAAATTCAATTCGAAAACTACCGTCTTTTTTATAGGGTTCTGAATAAATTGCAGGCTTATGAGCCTTTATTGCATAAGGATAAAAATCTTCCGATTTCGGATGCCATGGTTAAAAAAGATCTTTTTGATCTGGCAGTAACGATGAATAGAAAAATTACTCCGGGTCAATTGTTTGATAGTCACTTGTATTGGTTGTTTCGCAAAGGAGTCAGTTTTGCTCAGGCTGTTGAGGAATACGGGGTTTCATTATCCGGAAAGCCATTCAAAGTATGGGAAAGTGCTATGAAAACCGGGAGGTTATGGCCATTCCTTTTGGAGTAAAGAAAATTGTTCTAATAATTCTTTAAGATTATAATTCTGAAATTCTACATTCCAATAGAAAAGGCGATCAACAATGACCGCCTTTTTTATTTGGAATATAGTCTTTCTATTTTGTTTTTTCCGGTCTTGTGTCTGTTCTGAACGGATTTGCAGGCAGGCCTTCAATGTTATACAAGTTCAGATCATCGGGATTGTCTGCCCAGCCATATCTCACTACTGCCGGATTTTCGACATCTTTACTGGTTACCATTACAGTATTCTCGTTAACGATAGTCGCTTTAGCCCATTTAAAATCGCCGTCTTTCGCTGCAATTGTAAAACCATTAATATAGCCATATCTGTCGTTCACTTTGAGTCCTTTGCCAACCTGGTCGAACGTGATATAGATATTATTTTTGTCAATTTTCATCTCTTTGTAAGTCGGTCCCGTATAAACGAGTGTTTCGCCATAAGCTACTTTACGGGCTGCCAATGATAAACGGTAGCCTACAACTTGTTTGTCAGTTGGATGAATATTATCCGCGTCGCCTGCATCAATAATGTTAGCCATTCCGGTGTTTTCAACTTGTAATGTTTGAGTCTGTGCTTCGCGCAATTCTGCCCATTCGCTATCAGAAGGTTCGGTAACCGGTTTTTTGAAATTGGCCAGTTGGACAAACAAAAACGGGAAGTTTCCCTGGTTCCATTTTGTCCGCCAGTCTTTGATCATATTTGGAAAAATCCTTTTATATTGCTGTGCCCTCGACGCATTCGACTCCCCCTGGTACCAGATGGCACCCCTGATTCCGTAAGAAATTATGGGATTGAGCATTCCATTGTAAAGCAAGGTGGGATAGTCGTTTGGTCCGACCTTTGCCGTTTTCATATCAACCTCTTTAAGTTTTCCGAGCATCTCCGATAAGTCAGGATCTGTTGCAATGGTTTCTGCGCTTGTCCATGTTTCGGCAACCGTTCCGCCCCACGAAGTATGAATCAATCCGATCGGAACTTTTAAATGCTCGTAAAGATTGCGTCCGAAGAAATAGCCAACTGCTGAGAAATCGGGGACGGATTGAGGATTACAAATCCACCATTCTCCATCTTCCAGGTTTTCCTGAGGTTCTTTAGATACCCTTCTTTTTACGGTGAACAGTCGGATATCGGGATAGTTGGCAGCAGCGATCTCGGCTTCAGCATTCTTCGTCGTCTTGACTTTGAATTCCATATTCGATTGACCGGAACACACCCATACTTCACCGATCATGATATTTTCGATAGTGCGGAAGTTTTTCCCTTTAACGGTCATTTTATAAGGACCGCCATACTCCATTTTAGGAAGATTTACGCGCCATTTTCCATTTTTCCCGGTGCGTATGCTTACTGTATTTTTATCTAAGGTAACTGTTACTTTTTCGCCAGGTGAGGCCCATCCCCAAACCGGAATCTCAATCCCTTGCTGAAGAACCATGTTACAATTAAAAAAAGGAGGCAGCGTAACCTGCGACATTCCTGCGATTGACCATAAAAGCAGAAAGGATAGGGTGAAAGTTTTTAAAGTATTGATTTTCATTGTTAAAGTAGTTAATGAGTACTGAATATATTTGAAATAATTTAAGCGAGTGTGATTGAGCCGATCATATAAGTACATGCTTTCCCCGAAATTAGGACCCTTTCTCCCATAAGCTGACATTTCAGAAAACCACCACGGGTTGAGAGTTGTCGTGCTTCAAATTCAGGCTTATTAAGCCGATGTGCCCGGAAGGGGACGAGCGAAGTATGCGCTGAACCTGTTACCGGATCTTCATTAATTCCCAGATAGGGTGCAAAAAATCGGGAAACAAAATCATATTCGTAACCTGGTGCCGTAACAATGATCCCCCTTGTCTCTATTTTTTTCAATAGCACAAAATCCGGTTTGATCTCTTCGATATCTTCCTGTGATGGATAATAAAGAAGATAATCAGTCTTCCCTTTCCAGATTTCCAACGGTTTACGTCCTAATGACTGGAATAGATGATCAGGAGGCAATGTTGGCTTTATTTTATCGACAGGGAAATTAAGGGTAAGATACTCCTCCTTTTTATACACTTCAAGTTTTCCGCAGTAAACCGACTCGAAAACCAGGCGTTCCCCTTTGTATCTAAGATGGTTAAATAACACATGCGCGGTTGCAAGCGTGGCGTGGCCACATAATTCGACTTCTGCAACAGGCGTAAACCACCTGATTTCGAATAAATTATCTCTCTTTCTGAAAAAGGCGGTTTCTGAAAGGTTGTTCTCTGCGGCTATGTTTTGCAAAACAGTATTCGAAGGCCAGAAATCAAGAGGACAAACAGCTGCGGGATTGCCTGAAAATAAGCAATCAGAAAATGCATCGACCTGATAAATGGGAATTATCATAAGTTAGTATGGCTTAGATTTCAAATAGTGTTTAGACTCCAAAGATAATAATTATAATTTTTGATCAGATTCATTTTTCACTAAAAACGATTGCTTCATAGGTGAAAAGCTCTGCAGTTTTCCATCCGTCCCATCCTATCCCTGCTTTGTCGCGGGCACAGTGCCCAAGAAATTCCTCTTTTGTCCATTTGGTTTCTGATGCAACTTGCGGGAGAAAAGTCCCGCTGTTTAATCCTTTTTTGATATAGATCCCATGTTTCCCAAGTTGGATCTGATCAATTGAATCGATCTTTTTTAGTGGTGTCAGTATTGATATTTCGATTTTAATCTGGTCGATTTCATTTGTTGTAACTGGTTCAAATCGCGAATCGCGTGTTGCGGCTGCAACAACCATTTCTGTTATTGTTTGATTTAAGGTGGCAGATGGATCAAATCGTCCGATGCATCCGCGAAGTTTACCTTCTTTCTTTATAGTTACAAAGACACCATAATGCGATTTCATGATTGCGGAAGATTCTGGCCCCAAAGATTCAGCTTTATTTTTATTGTGAATAAGATATCGGGTTATACTCTCTCTTGCCAGTTTCAATAATTCATGCTTATCATCGGCCGTTATGCCTAAATCTTTACTGGTTCTGTTCGCGGCAATGGCCCAGTATCCAACGACCCGCTTTTTATCACCCTCAGGAACATCCCCCGAGTTTTTGTAGACGATTTTTTCAAAGGAGATAGCGGCGCCGTTTTGAGTGAGATGCAGCAATGTTTGAACGGCAGCTGCGCCGCAAAGCCCTGTTAACAAGTTGCTCTGGTTCGACTGTCTATTTCTGTTGCAACAATCGGTCAGTTTTTTATAGTCGTTTGCAACAATGGCATCTGCCGTTTCCGCATCAGTTTTAACAGCTGTTTCATATGTCGGGTAGTGTGAAAAATCAGTACTGATCACAAACAGATTATCGGAATTAAACCAGGGTTTTAAGGCTTCTGCAAGTTTTTCGTAGACAGCGGGATCATCACTGCCGATAATTAGTGGAACTATTTGAAAATCATTATGTAACCAATACTGCAGAAACGGAAGTTGTACTTCGAGCGAATGTTCGGCGCGGTCAGCCTCTTCGTCGTAATAAATAAATTTATGCTTTTCAATAAGACTGGAGGTCGTTTCATCATTGATTTTGACTTCTCCGGATGGAGTGGCGTAATAGCCTTTTGGATAAATGCTTACTCCGTTGAAGTATTTACGGTGCGATCGTCCGATGATGAAAATATTTTTGTACCGCGCCTGTCTGTTGAGTTTGGCGTAGGCCGAAGCAGCAACTTCGCCCGAAAAAACATACCCGGCATGAGGAACGATTAAAGCAGCAACGTCAGTTTCGGGTGTTTTTGTTGCCTTTTCGAACAGATTTGAAATCTGTGTTTTCAACAAAGTAGCAGTTGCCGGGTAGAATGTCCCCGCAACCGCTGGGATTCTGTTTTTCATGACTTTGTAATTTTGTGATAATATATCTGAAAACCAAAGGATAAGAACTATCGCTGTAAATAAGAAACGTTTCATTTTACAATTGGTATTGACACATTAAATTTAAGAAATATAACAATTGATTGAATCCGATTGAGAAATGAATTGAAATGATCAAAATTGAAATGATTAAAAGATTTGAGGTTTGTACAGTTTTAGTAATTTTAGGGCTTAAATCAAAATATATTATGCGTCCATATCTTCTATCAGAAACAAATTGGAAGGCAGTAAAACACGCTGATTTCGAATTGGCTATATTGCCTTGGGGAGCTACCGAAGCTCACAATTATCATCTTCCTTACAGCACTGATAATATTCTTGCCGATCATATTGCTGCCGAATCAGCGCGCATCGCCGTTGGTCGCGGAGGTAAAGTGATCGTCCTTCCAACAATTCCTTTCGGCGTTAATACAGGTCAGCCTGATGTCAAATTTGATATGAATCTGAATCCGGGGACTCAGTTTTTAATTCTTAAAGATCTGATTACAGTTCTTGATCGTCAGGGAGTTCATAAGTTTGTAATCATGAACACGCATGGCGGAAACGATTTCAAACAGATGATACGAGAGTTGAATTTACTCTTTCCTAAAATGTTTATTTGTCAGTGTAATTGGTTTAAAATTCCGGGTGCTGAACACTATTTTGAGGATTTGGGTGAACATGCCGGTGAGGTTGAAACCAGCTTTATCCAATATCTGACGCCTGAACTCGTTCTCCCTTTATCCGAAGCCGGCGATGGGGAAGCGCGCGTATTTAGTGTTGCCGCACTTAACGAAGGATGGGCATGGGCCGAACGCCAATGGACCAGGGTGACTAAAGATACGGGAATCGGAAACCCGGCACTTTCAACAGCCGAAAAAGGGGAGACTTTCTTTAAGCTGGTCACTGAAAAAATAGGTGAATTTCTTTACGAACTTGCGATCGTCGATCCCAAAGATCTCTATAAAGATAAAATTTGAAAAAAATATTTCCATGTATTTTATTCTATTTGAAATGCATGGAAATTTTTATTCTGTATAATTACTTAATAATCAGGCTTTAATCTTCGCTAAATGATGATTGGATTAATCGGATTATCCCCAACAAGGTTTTTGCTAATGCTTTCGCTGCTATTGATTAATTCTGGTATTTTTGGACAGAAGAGTAGTCCTGAATTTAAGGTAGTTGCTTTTTATACAGGCCTGAACGACCGTGCTCACGTGAGTTTTGTTCATGAAGCCAACCAATGGTTTAATGAAACGGCTAAGAAATACAGATTTTCGTACGATTCAACCAATAATTGGGACAACCTGAATCTGAAATTTCTGGCAAAATATGATATCGTCCTTTTTCTGGATACGCGTCCCGAAAAACCTGAACAGCGTGCCGCTTTTGAGCAATATATGAAGCAGGGAGGGGCGTGGGTAGGGTTCCATTTTGCTGCTTTTGCACTTACTCCGTCAGATTATCCTCAAAACTGGGATTGGTACCATAACGAATTCCTTGGTTCGGGCGAATACAAAGGAAATACATGGCGACCTACTTCTGCCACCTTACGTGTTGAGGATCGTAAACATTCGGCCACAAAACATCTTCCTGGTACTTTTAAAGCTTCGCCTAATGAATGGTATAGCTGGCAAAAAAACTTGCGTGAGAATCCCGACATAAAGGTGCTTATTTCTATTGATCAGTCAAGTTTTCCGCTGGGAACAGGACCTAAAGCTTGGGAAATTTGGCACGAAGGCGACTATCCTGTTGTGTGGACCAATAAAAAATACCGGATGCTCTATATCAACATGGGGCATAACGATATCGACTATGAAGGAAAAACGAATAAAGAACTTTCTTTTACCTTTGCAAATCCCGATCAAAATAAATTAGTAATTGATGCGCTGCTGTGGTTGGGCAAAAAACGATGAGAATTTTCTGGACTCATGGATCCTCCTCGTTTGCAATCCCAAAAGTCGGGACCCTGTTTTTACGGGGAGGGATTTGTTGTTTTGAGTTTACAACTCATATTTCAAATTTTCTTAGCAGGATAATATGTACCGAACCTGCGGCTCCCGGCGTTAATAGTCAGGTCTTTAACGACGGGCTAAAGTCCATCCTTACAATGTGATCCGAGCCTATGGCTCCCCTGAAAAGATCCGGATTGTATTAAACGAGTCATTTTTATTAGTCGAAGATTCATTTTTATAAATCTCCACAACAATTCAGTGTGATCCGACATTGGCCAACAAATAGAATAACTTTGAAAAGAGTTACAAAAGAGAATAATCAGCTGGTATGGTAAAATAGAACACCGAACCTTTTCCTTCTTCGCTCTCTACCCAGATTCTTCCACCATGTTTTTCAATAAATTCTTTGCTTAGAAACAGACCAAGGCCGGTACTGTTTTCACCATCTGTGCCTTTTCTATTTGTCTGAACATCAAGCCTGAATAGGTCATTTATCATTTTGTGATTCATTCCTATGCCAGAATCCTTAATGGATATAACCACGCACTTATCAGCTGTGACTTCTGCTGACAGGCTGACTTTTCCCTCTTTTGGCGTAAACTTCACGGCGTTTGAAAAGAGATTCCGGATTACAGTTTGAAGCATATATCTGTCTGCAAAGACTATTAAATCATTTGGGATATTGTATGCAATTTCAATTCTCTTGCTTTTGGCAGGTTCAAGTTGCGCTGCTAAGGATTCACTCACGATTGGCAATAATTGAATTGTTTCGGGAGTAAAGCGAATTAATCCCTGATGTATTCGTGACCATTCGAGCAGGTTTTCGAGTAAATGGTAAAGGTTGGTGGCTGAACTTCGCAAACTTAATGCAATTTCCTGCAATTCGTCACTTGATAATCCTTGTAATTCTTCAGCCATTATTTGTGTAAGACCCAGAAAACCATTAAACGGACTGCGCAGGTCGTGGGCAATGATGGAGAAAAATTTGTCTTTCTCGGCATTGAGTTTTAGTAGTTCTTTATTTTTATGTTTTATTTCTTCTTCAGCTAATTTGCGTTCGGTAATATTTCGCATGATTCCCTCATGAAAAAGTATATTGTTGTTTTCATCGGGAATATACCATCCATGGTCTTCGACCCATATTGCGGAACCATTCTTCGTTTTAAGCCGGTAAATACCTATTTCTTCGTGCATTTCAAGCAATTCCGTGCTTTCACGATCGGACGGCTCGTAATACAATTGTGTCTTGATATCGATTGCCATGAGTTCCTCTTTACTTTTATAGCCAAGCATAGCTACCATTGCGGGGTTGACCTCGACAAATTTTCCTTCGTGGGTGCTTTTATAAACGCCGTCTGGCAACCTTTCCACTAAATTATGGTAAAGTTCTTCCGTTTTACTCAGAGCTTCTTCCGCCAGCTTTCTTTCGGTTATATCGCGACCAATACCTACTAAACCAATAATCTGTCCATCCTTGTCCCGTAATGGAAGTTTAGAGGAGAGTAACCAACGTTTCTTCCCGTTTTCGTCAGGTATATATTCTTCCCGGTTAAGAACAGGCTTTCCGGTTTTTATCACTAACTGATCGTCGGCAAAAAATCCTTCAGCAAGTTCTTTCGGATAAAAATCAAAATCGTCTTTACCTAAGACTTCATCCTCTGAATTTGCATTCAGAAAATGTATCTCTGCTGAGTTAGCCAGCGTCTTGCGGCAAGCTAAGTCTTTACAATAAATTGAATCCGGAATATTATCAATAAGTGTGCGGAGCAATACTCGTTCATTGCAGATTGTTTCAATTGCCTGCTTACGCCTGGTGGTATAAACCGACATCGGGCGAACAACGAAGAAGTAGAGGAAAGGAATAATTGAAATCAGCAGCAAAGTTGAATCGAGTAATATTGTTGCTATTTGCGAAAGGGGTGGTAAAGTGCTGATGAGCATCGCTACAACTGATTCGCCAACAAAGATGCTACTGATCAACACCAGGAAAAGGTACGTAATTGAACTGCCATAAATTGAATGCCGTAGCTTTTTTGCAGCCTTGTTCTTCTGTTTTGGTGACTGATAATCAGAATCCCGAAGAAATGTCTCCTTTGATGTGACGATATTTTGCTTTTTAATTATCATTCTTCTTAAAATATTTTTCAATAAATAGCACCAACTGATATTTTTTAATGGGTTTTGAAATATAATCATTGCATCCGGCTTCAATTGTCTTTTCCTTGTCGCCCGGTAGTGCATAGGCCGTTTGTGCAATAATGATCACTTTAGTGTTAAATTTTCTTATTTGTCTTGTGGCTTCATATCCGTCCATTTCGGGCATTTTAATATCCATCAGAACCAAATCAATGTTTGGATTAGTACGACAAATATTAACCGCTTCAACACCGGTTTTAGCAAGAAAAATTTCTTTACAAAAATTTTGGACTGCAATTTTAATGAGCATTGCAGATCCTTCATCGTCTTCAGCAATTAAGATTCTGAGAGGTTTGATTTGATTCTGCTCTCCTTCGTTAGCAGTAACGTTTTTTACTTCATTTTTTTCTATTTCTTTATTATAAGGAAGTGTAAAATAAAACGTTGAGCCTTTCCCTTCGACGCTTTCCAGCCGCATTTTTCCACCAAGCATTTCGACATATGCTTTTGTAATCGACAGACCTAAACCTGCTCCCTGAAAGGCTCTTTTATCACCAATGTCGGCCTGAACAAAACGATCAAAAATTGCCTTCTGCCTGTCAATCGGAATTCCTATGCCATAATCTCTTACATAAAATTCAAGGAAGCTGCTTTTTTTCTCATAGCCAAATTCAATATTGCCTTTAAATGAGAATTTTACGGCATTTTTAACCAAATTGGAGAGAATTGCATAGACTTTTTCTCTGTCTGTTATCAGGTTGACTTCTTTTGAGGGTAGGCCGTTTTTGAAAAAAAGTTTCATCCCCTTTTCTTCAACCTCAGGTCTGAAGAAAGTATAAATATATTCGATTTGCTCGTTTATATTCGTCACCTTAAGGTGGACTTCCATTTGTCCGGATTCTATTTTCGAAATATCAACGATATCGTTGATAATATTAAGCATGCGAGCTCCGCTTTTCTCAATGATGTTGATGTATTCCTGCTGCTCATCACCTGAAAGATTAGGCTCTTTTAATAGCCCGGCAAAGCCAAGAATTCCATTCATAGGTGTACGTATCTCGTGGCTCATATTGGCTAAGAATGCAGATTTCAGGCGTTCGTTTTCTTCGGCTTTTTCTTTGAATGCTATCAGTTCTTCTGTTAGTTTCTTTTGTTCCGTAATATCCATATTTATTGACTGATAATGTATAGCACCATTCCATAAAACCTCCTTTCTGGAAACCTTTACGTGGCGAATTTCCCCATTCTTTCGCACAATGCTTATCTCATAATCAAATACGTCTTGCCCATTTTTTCTTCTTTCTTCTCTTTTCTGATGCTGGAGATAACTTTTGGGTGTGTATCGATCCTTTGCAAGTGTGTTTGCAAATTCTTCCAAACTATGGAATTCATAAATATCGAGAAAAGCTTTATTGACATAAACAGTTTTCCCATCTACCGAAATAATACGTATACCTAAAGGAGATTCTGAGATAGAACGACGGAAATTTTCTTCCGAACGGGACAGCTCTTCTTCTGCCTTCTGCCGGGCTTTCTGCTCCTGCGCTTCATTGAAAGCCCTGTAAACTGCGGGTACCAGACGTTGCATTCTATTCTTTAGCACATAGTCGGTTGCTCCATTCCGCAATGATTCAATAGCGATCTCTTCACCCATTGTACCACTAAGAAAAACAAAGGGAAGGTGCGGATAATTACTCTTTGCAAATTGCAGGGCTTCCGATCCATTATAATCGGGAAGATGGTAATCAGACAAAATAATATCAATTTTATGAGTTTGGAGGATGTGAATGTAGTCTTTTTCGTTGTCGGCCAAGAAATATTCAAAATTTACATCTGTATTTTTAAATATTGACTTTACCAATTGAGAATCAGATGGATTGTCTTCCAGATGTAAGATATTTATTGATCTTTCCATTGTTCTTCTATATAAATTTAGGTTATTCTTATCAAACTATCATTTCGTTTATTGCCACCCAATATTATCCCAGTTCTTTTACAACCATTATAAAATTGCTTATATTTATTGGTTTTATCACAAAAGAGTTAGCATCATTATCATAACAATCCCGAAGATCATGCGTGTCGCGCAAAGAGGTAAGCATAATAACAGGGACCTTATTGAATGCTGCATCGGAGCGAATAATTCTTAATCCTTCGATACCGTTCATTAAAGGCATTTTGATGTCGGGCAAAATAAAAACAGGAAGATCGCCATCATAATTTGCAAATTCTCCTCTTTTGTACAAAAAATCGATAGCTTCTTTGCCGTCCGCCGCGACAATAAAATCCAGTTGCCAAAATGGGCATCTTCAAGTGCTGTTTTTATAAGTGTAACATCATTAGCATTGTTGTAAATCAACAAAATATTCTTGATAATTGTTTTCATGATAAGCAAATTATTTTTTAGTATCACAAGTAGAAACGTTGAAGGCATCATCTCTACATAACAGGTAAACTAAAGTAAAATGTTGCTCCTTTATCTACTTCGCCTTCAGCCCAGCAATGGCCACCATGACGGGTTACAATTCGGTTGATATTTGCTAATCCAATGCCAATTCCCTCAAAATCGCGCGGCTTATGAAGCCGATGAAAAACGCTAAACAATTTGTCGGCATATTTCATATTAAATCCGGCCCCGTTGTCTTTTACAAAGAAGGTTATTTCGTTATTTTCAACAAAGCTGCCAATTTCGATAATGGCTTTTTCTTTTTTTCCAGTGTATTTAATAGCATTCGATAATAAATTAATCCATACCTGACTGATTAATTGATAGTCGCCATAGGTTTCGGGAAGCGGTTCTATTTTAATTTTAATTTCTCGTGCCTTCATTTCATCTTCGAAGATTTTTAACCCCCGCTGGATTATTTGTAAGGTGTCGATCGGCTTTTTTCGAAGTCCTGCCCGATTTAGTTTCGAAAAAGAGAGCAGAGCATCAATTAATTCTCCCATTTCATTGGCAGAATTGATTACAATTTTAAGGTAACCAAGTTCTTCATCGGTAAGTCGGGATGTTTTATGCTCGAGAAAAAGATTGATAAACCCGCTGATATGCCGCAAGGGAGCACGTAAGTCATGCGAAACGGAATACGAAAATGCCTCTAATTCTTTGTTGGCTATTTCGAGTTGGGCGGTGCGTTGGATGACACTCTGTTCAAGTGTTTCATTTAATTTTTTAATTTTTTCTTCTATTCGTTTAAGTTCGGTTATGTTATGAACTGAACCAACCAAATGTGTACATTCACCTTTATTGTTTACAACTGGAGCAATACTCACATCACCGATTAATCTTCCGGTTGGATAATCAGTAACCTCTTCCCATCGGATTATTGAATTTTCTTTAATTGCTTGCTTATATTTCCCAAGTACTATCGAGAGCGAGGGTTCGGGAATAACTTCGTTCACCAACTTTCCTATTATCATTTTCTCGGTTAATCCGGTAGCATTGCAAAATGCATTGTTGACAGAAACAAAACGGTAACATTCATCGGCTTCGACTGCCAAATGGAAAATTACATCTCCGACAGCATCATATATTGAGGAAAGCCTGCGTTCGCTCTCCCTCAGGGCCTCTTCTGCCTTTTTTCTTTCACCTATGTCAGTATGAGTTCCGACCATGCGTAAAGCCTTACCTCTCGAATCGTATGACACTGCTTTTCCCCGGGTAAGTATCCATTTCCAATCTCCGGAAGAAGTTTTTAGGCGCTGTTCAATAGTAAATAACGGAGTATCGCCATTCAGATACGCAGTTAAAGCAGTATTCGTTGCCGGAAGGTCTTCCGGATTTACAAGTTGGTCCCATTGGGCAACAATTTTATGAAGTTCTTCTGGCTGATAACCTAATATTTCACAGCCGCGTGGACTCAGATAAACAGCTCCGGTTTCCATTTGAACATCCCAGATCCCATCGTTTGTACCATTGAGCGCAAATTTCAGTTGCTCTTCACTCTCCCGCAGTGCTTCTTCCGCTTTTTTGCGTTCGGTAATCTCTTCCTGAAGCGATTTATTCGCGATAATTAGTTCTTCTGTGCGTACTTTCACACGAAGTTCTATCTCATCATAAGCTTTTTGTAATTCACTCCTCATGTCCAATGCTAAAGTATCGGCGTTGTTCTGAAGTCCTGTTATTATAGGTAATTCTATTTCCCCGGTTGCAATATCATAGCCAATCCGAAGGACACAGGCTATAATTTCTTTTTCGCTGATCATAGCAGGATCAAAAGACAGGATGAGTTTTTCACCGGCGGAATCGACATTAGCATCTTCAACACCAGGAAGTTTGCGAACATTCAACCCGATTGTTGATGCACAATTGCTACAGGATAAACCTGTTACAGGTATGGTTAAATTCTTGATATTGCCCATTTTGATATTTAAATTAGATACCTTACGGCATTCTTAAAATGATTATCAGTGAGTTCAATCTTAATTTACACGTTCTTAGAAGTTCAGATCTTCACAATTCCTCAAATTTAGTGAAATTTTTGTTACTAATTTTTTGTTGTACGACAATCCCGAAATTTCAACGATTTTCCAGGCAGTATTCATTTTAGTCTCTGCTGCTAAAATTAGTTTTATTTTCTGTCGTCATTCTCAATTTTCATTAGTTTATCCTGTATTTCATTGTTTAAAATCTTGAATATTTCTCATGGTATTATTTATT
>JAATGF010000150.1 GCA_015654795.1 Bacteroidales bacterium | reverse complement strand
GGAAATATGACGTTTCAGGAACCCGTAGAAACAAGGCATGCCTCGTCTCGCTCTGAAACATAATTCGTAATCCCGTATGTATGGGATTCATAATTCAATGACATTAAATAACTGTTTAAAATCCCGTGAGGGATTTGACATTGGTAGAAGTTCCATAATCTGTATTTCCTGACCTACATGAAACTTGTATCCGTGTTCAAATCCATTTTATTATGCATTCTTAAATATCTTCTCCCGGAATTCTGTCCTGATCTATTAAAAGTCCTGTGTTTGAAATAGTAATTGACGATTTAAACTTTATCTTTCACCATCTACTCAAACAAACCCTCTTCTCTTACGATCATTACGATTGCCGAATGGGATAAAATAATGAATTTTTCTCCTTTAAACTCGACATCAAATCCTGATTTACTCAGGTAAACAGCAAGGTCGCCTGTTTTCACCTGTAAAGGAACATATTTTACTGCTTCCCGGTTTTCTTTCCACGATTCGTCTTCATCGTTCATCGCAGGAATAGGAAATCCCGGCCCGACTTTAATCACATATCCAGCTTGTATACTTTCTTTTTCAACAGCGGCAGGAGGCAGGAATAATCCCGAAGAAGTCTGTGTATTAGGATTTTTAGGTTTAATCAGTACTTTGTCTCCTACCATAACAATCTTTGCAAGATCCTTTTCATCCAGATTCAGTGCCATATTTTCTTTTTTCTACAAAGATATTACCTTTAATCTTACTTTCTTTGCCCAATAATTTAACAACATGGAATCGATCAGGGAAATTTATAAAATCGGGTATGGCCCGTCTTCGAGTCATACAATGGGACCGAAGAAAGCAGCTGAAATATTTTTAAAAAGAAACCCTGATGCGACTTCATTTCGGGTTACACTTTTCGGTAGTTTAGCCGCCACGGGTAAAGGGCATCTCACCGACCTGGCAATTACGAATACTTTTGCACCAATTCCTGTTGAATTTGTCTGGAATCCAACTGTTTTTCTCCCCTTTCATCCGAATGCTGTCACTTTTGAAGCGATAGGAATGAATGCTGTTGTTAATGATACTTGGACGGCTTATTCTGTGGGAGGTGGCACGATTGTAGATGATAATCATATTATTGAGAAAAAACTGATTTACCCAGATACAGGAATGGACGATGTTCTGAAGTGGTGCTACCAAAGCGGGAAAAGCATTTGGGAATATGCCGTTGAGTACGAGTCATCAGATTTGTGGGATTATTTGAATGAGGTTTGGAAAGTAATGCAGGAGGCAATTTTAAGGGGACTTGATACAGAAGGCCCACTTCCCGGCGAACTCCACTATCCGCGAAAAGCTTCGGCATACTATGTCAAAGCCCGAAACTTTAAATCCTCCATGAAGAAACGGGCAATGATTTATGCATACGCGCTGGCTGTTTCAGAGGAAAATGCATCCGGCGGAAAAATTGTAACCGCTCCCACTTGCGGAGCCTGTGGTATAATGCCCTCAGTATTATACTATATGAAGAAATTACAAAAAGTATCCGACAAAAAGATTTTAAACGCACTCGCGACTGCCGGGATTATTGGAAATGTTGTAAAGCAGAACGCCTCAATTTCGGGAGCTGATGTAGGATGTCAGGGTGAAGTCGGAACGGCTTGCGCTATGGCCTCGGCGGCTGCAACTCAATTAAGCGGCGGAAGTATTTTCCAGGTTGAATATGCGGCAGAAATGGGCCTTGAACACCATCTTGGTCTTACCTGCGATCCGGTTGCCGGTTTAGTACAAGTTCCATGTATTGAGCGAAATGCATTTGCAGCAGCAAGGGCATTAAATCATACCAATTATGCAATGCTTTCGGATGGCCGTCATTTGATTAGTTTCGATAAAGTCGTTCAGACAATGGCTCAAACGGGGCATGATCTCCCGAATCTCTATAAAGAAACTTCAAAGGGTGGATTAGCACACTTTCATGGATTGAAAAAAAGCAAACATTAATCAGACATTCTGTTTCCAACCTGTTTTACCATAATGTGGAAAGTGGCATATGGAAAACAAATTAGAAGGAGGCTCTCCGGATCATCAGACGAAGCATCGGGAATTTCTGCTATCTTTGCAGTCCCAATTGAATAGGTGTTTTTTTATGGCGTACGTTAATAATACGATGATTATAAGGCGAGATCTCCTCGCAAAAATAGCAGGATTAATAAAAACCGGAGAATTAGTTGATCAAATAGACCGGATTCCGCTCGAAATATCCCCACGCAGGCGAAAATCTCAGTTAAGGTGCTGCATTTATAAAGAGAGAGCTGTAACCAAATATAAATTAATGCCGATATTGGGCATTTTGCCTGAAGAAGAAACCGACGAATTGACTCCACTCTCGGAATATGCAAAAATGGCATTTGATCGTTCAGATCCAAGAAATGAGATACTTACAGTTGTTGATGAAGCGTGCACCGCCTGCGTTGATACAAGCTATATTGTTACAAATCTTTGCAGGGGTTGTGTTGCGAGTCCATGCCAGATGAATTGTCCGCGAAATGCGATCTCTTTCGGAAACAATGGTCAGGCGAATATTGATCCCGAAAAATGTGTGAATTGCGGGATTTGTAAAGAAGTATGTCCCTATCATTCAATTGTATATGTTCCGGTTCCCTGTGAGGAAGCTTGTCCGGTTGGCGCTATTCATAAAGATGAACATGGTGTTGAGCACATCGATGATTCGAAATGTATCTATTGCGGAAAATGCGTAAATGCCTGTCCGTTTGGTTCAATCTTTGAAGTTTCGCATGTTATTGATATTTTTAAAACCATTAATAATGGAGAGCAGGTTATTGCACTTCCGGCGCCTTCGATTATGGGACAGTTCAACTGTGAAACTGCAAAATTGGTGTCGGCATTAAAAATGATTGGTTTTCATGATGTCGTCGAAGTTGCGCTGGGCGCAATGGAAACTACTGTTAACGAAGCAAACGAACTAAAGGAGAGACTTGAGGCGGGGCAGCTATTTATGACAACATCTTGTTGTTCAGCATATGTTCAAGTAGTTGATAAACATCTGAATCAATTAAAACCATTTATTTCGCATACGCGATCTCCCATGCATTATGCAGCTAAGATTGCCCGTGCAAGGTATCCCGAAGCAAAGATTGTTTTTATTGGTCCCTGCATTGCTAAACGTAAGGAAGCCATTGAAGATATGAATGTCGATTTTGTTATGACATTTGAGGAGCTTGGCGCTTTCTTTAAGGGTTTTGATATCATAGTTGATGAGTGTGAAAGTTCTTTATTGGATACAATCACAAAAGAGAGCAGAGCATTTGGCAGAGCGGGCGGAGTTATCGAAGCTGTAAAAGCTGAAGGGTTACAAATTGATATTAAGGCTATTCAGATCGAAGGATTAAATAAAAAATCCATGAGTCTGCTAAAAGGTTTCTGCAAAGGAAAAGGAACCGGCAATTTTGTCGAGGTGATGGCATGCGAAGGCGGCTGTATTGCCGGACCGAGTTCATATATCGATCCGACAAAAGGAAAAAGTTTATACAAAAGCGCTATCGATGCTTTGGTATGGATTGACACAAAATAACTGAATCCTATTATTTTAGTTGAACCTGCACAAGAACAGGCAGGTGATCAGATGGATAACGATTGTCTTCCGAATCAGTTAGCACAGTGTAGCTTTTCACGTCAACCCGCTTATTCGTAAAGATATAGTCAATTCTACTTTCAAGTTTACTTGTGAAGTCGAAATCGTTAAAAGTTCCAACCGGACCCTGGGGTACAGTTTCGCTGATCTGTCTTGAGTCTTTCAGTTTTTGGCGGATCAATACTAATGGTTTTTCTTCGGGTGTCAGATTGAAATCGCCGGTAAGGATAACAGGGTCTCTTCTTTCGGCAATCTCGCTAATCTTCTTCAAAATCAATAAAGCCGATTCTTTCCGCGCTTTTACCCCTTTATGGTCGAAATGTGTATTAAAGATATAGAAAGTCTTCCTCGTTTCCGTTTCTTTTAATCGGGCCCAGGTGCAAATTCGATTAAGGGCAGCATCCCAACTTTTTGAGGGAATTTGCGGCGTTTGAGACAGCCAAAATGTTCCATTCTCTAAAAGCGTATACCGATTCGAATTGTAGAATATTGCCGAGAATTCGCCATTAACATTTCCGTCGTCGCGTCCAACTCCTACGTATTCGAACCCGGCCATTCCATCTTTTAAGTCCATCATTTGGTCATAAAGTGCTTCCTGAACTGAAAAGATATCTGCTTTGTGGAGCTTTAGTAGTTTAATGACGTTCTCACGACGATTTGGCCATGCATTTTCCTTGTCTGAAGGATTATTGTATCTTATATTGTAAGTGATTAAATTCATGGGGTTTTGTGCAAAACCCGAAAATATAATTGCCAGAAACAGAAATAGTGTCAGTATTGATTTTTTCATGATTTTAATTTTTGGAAAAGTACACATTTTAAACGTTAGATTTAGCAGATTTTTTAGGATAAGGTGCAAAAAAAGCCTGCTCCTTTTTATTCGGAAGCAGGCTTTAAATCAGACATTCAATTTGCGGGTTGAATTATTTTATTAATTCCACACTACGCTTCACAAAATTATTGAGCGCTTCACCGCGTAACATATTGTTAGCCAATAGCGCCAGGTCGACGAGTTGTTTTGCCAGTTTATTTTCCGAACCAAAAGACTCAAGCTTTTTACGCTTCGTATCTTCCAATTCCGAAATTTTGGTTTCCGTCTCTTTCAAAAGATCCTTTTCTTCCTGCGGAACTTCTTCGTCTTTTTTGTTGCCCTTAAGTTTTTTAAGCGCTTCTTTTTCTGACTTAAATTTCTGAATTTCGGCAGCGATTGGTGTCAGTTCTTCAGTCAGTATTTCGTGTTTTTCTGCAAGTATTTTCTTTACAAGCGGATGCGAGACATTGACAACCAGGTTGTAACTGTCGGGAAGATCTCCGTAGAAACTCATTCCGTTTTGCATCTTCGACATGTCTTTCATCCGACGCATAAACTCATTCTGTGTAATGATCATTGGTGAGCCATCTTCGCCAAGATCTTGAAAATCGACGATAAACTGACCACGTTCTTTAGGTACGATTGCCTGGAATACCGGACTTAAATCGTTCTTTTCATCCAATGTCAACGGACTTTCTTTGCTATCTTTTTTTGCAATTAGTTTATCGGCCACATCGGCATCCACGCGAACAAAGTGCTTGTCAGGGAATTTTTGTTCCAAATGGTTCAATAATGGTGTTGCCAGAACATCGTTCATTAACAGTACATCATAGCCCTTCTCCTTAGCAGCCTCGATAAAGCTGAATTGCTCATCTTTGTTGGTTGAGTAGAGGTAAACCAGTTTCTTATCCTTGTCGGTCTGGTTAGTGCTAATGATTTTTTCGTATTCTTCCCAGGTAAATGACTTTCCATCTGTGTTTTGGAAGACATAGAATTTCAATGCCTTTTCATAGAACTTTTCGTCGGTCAGCATTCCGTACTCGATAAAGAGTTTCAGATCGTTCCATTTCTCTTCAAACTCAGTCCTGTTTTCTTTGAAAATTTCGGTTAACCGATCGGCTACCTTTTTCGTAATATGGCCGCTGATCTTCTTAACGTTCGAGTCGCTTTGAAGATAAGAACGTGAAACATTTAGCGGAATATCGGGTGAATCGATTACACCATGAAGAAGGGTAAGAAACTCAGGAACAATTCCTTCAACTGAATCGGTTACAAATACCTGATTGCAGTAAAGCTGGATCTTATTCTTCTGAACTTCAAAATTGTTTTTCAGTTTTGGGAAATACAGGATTCCTGTAAGGTTGAACGGATAATCGACATTCAGGTGAATATGAAACAACGGTTCGTCGCCGTAAGGATAGAGTTTGTGATAAAAATTGCTGTAATCTTCCTCTGTCAGATCAACCGGTTTCTTCGTCCAGGCAGGTACAGTATCGTTGATTTGGTTATCTTCGGCAGTATCTTCGTATTTATCGTCTTTCCACTCTTTTTTCTTTCCGAAAACAACCGGAACAGGCAAAAATTTGCAGTATTTATTCAACAATTCAGTAATCCTGTTTTCTTCGAGGAATTCGACAGAATCCGAATTGATGTGCATCACAATATCTGTACCGACTTCAGCTTTTTCAGCATCTTCGATTGCATATTCAGGCGATCCGTCGCAAATCCAGCGTACCGGTTTGGCATCTTCCTTGTACGAACGGGAAATGATTTCAACTTCTTCCGAAACCATAAATGAAGAATAGAACCCGAGTCCGAAATGCCCAATGATTGCATTGGCATCGTCCTTATATTTTTCGAGGAATTCGTTTGCACCCGAGAAGGCAATCTGGTTGATGAATTTTTCAATTTCCTCGGCGGTCATTCCGATTCCGTTGTCGGAAACTGTGATTGTTTTTGCTTCTTTATTTACGCTGACTTTGACTTTCAGATCGTCAACACTTCCTTTATATTTCCCTGCTGTTGCTACGGTCTTCAATTTTTGTGTTGCATCAACAGCATTTGAGACAATCTCACGAAGGAAGATATCGTGATCGGAATAGAGAAATTTTTTGATAATCGGAAAGAGGTTATCACTTGTAACACCAATTTTACCTTTCATACCTATGTCTTATATTTAAAGTTTTACAATTTGTTCTAATTACGAGTCAAAGCTTATGCCAGAAGTTGTTTACTGACTTAGTGGCAGAAATATGGCGAAATTTATGCCTGATTAAGACAAAATTGCACAATCAGAAACCCGATTAAAAGGCAAATATCTCATTATATGGTTAATGATGCATTTGCACGGGAGAGGTGCCCCGAATGTCCGGCACCTGGTTTTGGAGACCAGCGCTCTACCAACTGAGCTGTACCCATAAGAGGGGAGAGAGCACCGAGAACTACAGCCTCAGGTAAAAGAGTAGAACAAAACCGACGCAAGCACACATTTGGAGAAAGAACTAACTTGCTATGTGCCGATGAAACGAAACTATTGAAAGCGAAACTCACATACGCGATAAAAGGCTGAAGAAATAAAATCCAGATTTGTTGATATGTAAAAGAAAAGTATTGATTTTACAATATAAACCTGACTTTTATTAGGATATATTTAAAAGCTGGTAGCCGTTGGTGCAGATTTAGCTAACGTTAATTTTAACTTCGCTTATTTTCAATTCAATTGTAATCTTTACCAATTATCCGGTGATTTGTAATCACACAATATTTTAAAGGTTAACCGGTTGCATCGCAATTACAGATAAACAACAAGCCCGGTCAAATAGTCGGTTTTCGTATTATAGTGATGTCATATTTTTCAGAAAATAATCTTTAATTCTCTCTATTTGAATAACGAAATCCTGACTATGACAATAACAGAAATATTATTTTACCAGTAAAGTTTCCCTAAGGAATCGGGCTGATTGACAACCTTACTTATCAAAATGCGACATAAAAAGTTAATGAAAATATTTTTTAAAAGTAATGTCCTGCGACGGAATGAATTAAGATTGTGTCGTCCATTACTTCATATACCAATCGGTGTTCCTGATTAATTCTACGAGACCAGCAGCCAGAAAGACTGTATTTAAGAGGTTCGGGTTTCCCTGTTCCGGTAAAAAGGTGTTCGGTCAGTTCAACCAGTAGAATAAAAAGTTTTTTCAAAACGGCTTTATTACCTGCATTTCTATGAAATTCAATGTAGCTTTGAGCCTGCTGTGAGAAATCCAGGTGGTAACTCATTCCATTCCTAAAAATTGCTGTAAATTATCCTTTTCAATACGAATGAATTTGCCTTTCTCAAATTCTTCCTTGCTTTTTTGAATTTTAGCAACAAACTCAGGGTTATATGTCTTCGGAGAGGTTTCTTCATATTTAATTTTCAGTGCTTTTACAAAAGCCTTTAAGGCGTTTACCTGTTCTGTATTTGCAGGATGCACAATAAAAATATTTTCTGTTTGCATTTTATTACCCTTTCTTTATTTCCTTAGATTCTTTATACTGTGGTCCCAACTCCTAAATACTTTATCTTGTATCAAAATTAGGCAAAATGTCATTAATATCAAATAGACGATAACAATTTTTGAAGAGAAGTCGTTCGCATATGATAAAAACAACAATGTCATCCGGCTGATACGCACTAACAGAGTGGGTATTAATATGGCTGATTATACTTACACTTATTGCGATAGGATGCTGGATTCTTTAGATTTTTTGTAACAGGGTGTATCGATAGTTACAACTGTTACAGTTTAATGTGGGTAAAGGGGCTGATATTAAAAGAAAAACCCAACCACGTAATGTGATTGGGTTATGTTTTGCTGCACGGGAGGAGCGACTCGAACGCCCGACACCTGGTTTTGGAGACCAGTGCTCTACCAACTGAGCTACACCCGTAAGAGCGGAGAGAGAGGGATTCGAACCCCCGGTACCTCTCGGTACAACGGTTTTCAAGACCGCCGCAATCGACCACTCTGCCATCTCTCCAAAGCGTGTGCAAAAGTATACTTTATTTTGATTTGTCAAAAGTTTTTGAGATTTATTTTAGTTGCATTTTAAATAAATAATTCTCTCGGAATTTTTATTTGAAATGCGATTTCTATGCTCGCCAATGGTTTAATTCATAGCGAAATTCGTGATTAAAAGATGTTTTATAACATTTTTTGGTAATAAATTATAAATATTCATAATATATTTTGCAATATCGTCTGAATATCATTAAATTTCGGCAAATCTGAATCTTCATTTAACTATTTAAATTATTTTTTTCGCTATGAACAAAACACAATTGATTGATGCAGTCGCTGTAGAATCAGGATTGACTAAAGTAGACGCACGAAAAGCAGTTGATGCTTTTATTAAGACGACCGGAGAACAGCTTAAGCAAGGCGAAAAAATCGCACTTGTTGGTTTTGGTACCTTCTCAGTTTTGGAACGACCAGCGCGTACAGGGAGAAATCCTCAAACTGGTGCAAAACTTGAAATCGGGAAGAAAAAAATTATCAAATTCAAAGCTGGCAGTGAACTAAACGAAGAAGTTCAGTAACGGCTGTAACTTGCATAAAAAAAGGGGCTAATAGGCCCCTTTTTTTATGCAAATTTATCTTTGTTTTAGAAGTTCTGCATTCCGTGAAGCTTTTTATAGATCCCATCAAGCGCAAGCAACTCGTCGTGACTTCCCCTTTCAACGATTTCACCTTCGTGAAACACGCAAATGAGGTCTGCATTTTTGATTGTAGAAAGGCGGTGCGCTATCACAATTGATGTGCGGTTTTTCATGAGGTTTTCGAGCGCTTCCTGAACCAGTTTTTCTGATTCGGTATCCAATGCTGAAGTTGCCTCGTCGAGTATCAGAATTGGCGGATTCTTGAGTACTGCCCGTGCAATTGAAACGCGTTGGCGTTGTCCTCCAGATAGTTTTCCTCCGCGATCGCCGATATTAGAATGATAACCTTCAGAGGTTGCGATTATAAAGTCATGAGCATTGGCAACTTTTGCAGCATTCTCCACTTGTTCCAATGTCGCATCTTCAACGCCGAAAGAGATATTATTGAAGAATGTATCGTTGAATAGAATAGGATCCTGATTGACATTGCCCATCAATCCGCGCAAATCGGCAATCTTGTAGTCACGGATATCGATGCCATCGACAAGAACCTGACCTTCACATACATCATAAAAACGAGGAAGTAAATCAACAAAGGTCGATTTTCCTGATCCTGACTGTCCGACTAAAGCAATGGTTTTACCAATCGGTATGGTGAGGCTTACTTTCTTCAAAACATCGTCTTCCTGATAACGGAAAGTTACATCTTTGTATTCGATTTCGGTTGTGAAAGTTTTAACAGCTATTGGAAATTCCTTATCGATAATATTATTTTCGGCTAACATCACTTTATCAATACGTTCCATTGATGCGAGTCCTTTCTGGATAGCATAGAAAGCAGTCGTAAATGATTTTGCCGGATTAATAATACTGTAAAAGAAAACCAGGTAGGTAATAAATCCCTGGGGAGTTAAGTTGCTGCCGTGGTTAAGAACCAATTTTCCTCCATACCATAATACAATAACAATTACCGCTGTTCCGAGAAATTCGCTCATCGGATGAGCAAGGTATCTGCGCCACATCAGACCATTCATTATTCGGAAATACTCTGCATTTTGTTTTGTGAAGTATGTTTTTACCTTCTTCTCGGCATTGAAGGCCTTTATAATCCGGAGCCCTGAGAGCGATTCTTCGATGGTTGAAAGCAATTCTCCCATTTTATTCTGCCCTCGCATTGATGGCTTCTTGAGGCTTTTACCCACCTTGCCAATCAGATATCCGACCAGAGGTAAAAGAAGAAAAACAAATAGCGTTAATGACCACGACATGTAGACCATAAATAACAACGAAATGATGATTATCAACGGATCTCTTAACAACATTTCGAACGAACTCATAATAGAGTTGTCGATTTCCTGAACATCGCCTGTCATACGGGCAATTATGTCTCCTTTGCGTTCTTCAGAGAAAAATCCAATTGGAAGTTCAAGGATTTTCATGTAAATCTGATTTCTGATATCCCTGACAACTCCATTTCGTAATGGAACCAGCACATATAAAGAAAGATAAGTAAATGTAACTTTTAAAAAGACCATGATAATCAGAAATATTCCGATATACACAAGTGCTTGTTCAGCTCCAAACTTAAGGATAATATTACCAATTTCGTACATGATATTGTCCGTGATACTTCCCAATGTAAGTGCCCATTCAGCAGGTTTTTCAACTATTTTTTGTGTACCGAAAAGCACACCCAGAACGGGTTGGAGTGCGGCAAACTGAAACGCTCCAAATAATGCGGCAAGCAGGTTAAATATAAAAGCAGCAGCTATAAGGTGCTTATATGGTTTAACAAAACGTTTTAAAAGAAGGTAAAGACCTTTCACAATTGAATATTTTTAATTTTTACTCCCTAAATTAGCGTAGATTTTGTGGCGATTTACGTGATATAAATCAGATTGATACGCCTGTATAATTATGAGGAGTAATCTGTTTTAACTCTTTTTTGATTTCTTCGCTAACTGCTAATTTATCAATAAATTCATGAATTACTTCGCGGTCGATCTTGCGGTTTACACGTGTCAGATCTTTTAATGCTTCATATGGATTAGGATAAGCTTCGCGGCGCAGGATGGTTTGAATTGCTTCGGCTACAACTGCCCAGTTGTCTTCAAGATCACGTTCAATAACTTCGGTGTTAAGCAATAGTTTACCTAAACCTTTTAATGTTGATTTGATAGCGAGGATGGTATGGGCAAGCGGGACCCCGATATTCCTTAGAACGGTGGAGTCGGTAAGGTCGCGTTGCAAGCGTGAAACCGGTAACTTGGCCGAAAGGTGTTCGAATATGGCATTGGCAATGCCCAGGTTTCCTTCGGAATTTTCAAAATCGATCGGATTGATTTTGTGAGGCATTGCCGAAGAACCGATTTCTCCCTTTTTGATTTGCTGTTTGAAGTAACCCATTGAGATATAAGTCCAGAAATCGCGGTCAAAATCAATAAGTATTGTATTAATGCGCTTCATATTGTCGAAAATTGCACCATAATTATCGTAATGGGCGATCTGGGTCGTGGCCTGCGAACGTTCCAATTGCAGGGCATCGCGTACAAAGTTATTGGCAAAATCGACCCAGTCAATTTGCGGATATGCAACATGATGTGCGTTGAAATTTCCGGTGGCGCCTCCAAATTTGGCATAACATGGAATTCCTTTTAAGAGTTCAACCTGAACGTTAAGTCTTTCGATGAAAACCTTAATCTCTTTTCCGAGTCGGGTAGGGGAGGCTGGTTGCCCGTGCGTTTTGGCGAGCATCGAAACATCTTCCCAGGCAAAAGCCATTGCTTCAAGCTTTGCAATCAGTTCATCAATTAACGGGATATAAACATTTTGAATTGCGTCGCGCAATGAGCAAGGCACGGCGGTATTGTTGATATCTTGCGAAGTCAGTCCGAAATGGATAAACTCCTTAAATTTTTCGAGGCCTAAGCTATCAAACTTATCTTTTATGAAATATTCAACGGCTTTCACGTCATGATTCGTCACTTTTTCGATCTCTTTAATCTGACCTGCATCTTTCAGATTAAATGATTCGTAAATATTGCGCAAGTCAGTTTTTCGCTGTGAATCAAAGCCTGACAATTGTGGCAAAGGTATTTCAGTTAGAGCTATAAAATACTCAATTTCAACACAAATGCGGTATTTTATCAGGGCAAATTCCGAAAAATAATCACCAAGTTCTACTACTTTGTCGCGGTATCTTCCATCGATAGGTGAAATGGCAGTTAAGATCTGTAATTCCATTGTTTTTAACTTATTCTATTTGATGCAAAGGTAGTAAAATCTGTGAATCGTGATCGTTTGCGTTGGCTGCAGCTTTGTCATGATTAATTACCGAAAACTTTTGTAGATTTGTTTTTGCTTAAGTTGGATATGGATAAAATAAAAATTACAGCTATTTAACTCCTCAATATCAAGTTTTTCGTATATGCTCTATTCCTCCGATGTGATTGACAAATGTGAAATTTTTTATCCTGACTCTTCTCTAAGTAATCGGAAAGGCAAAATGACGTATTCGTATAATTAAGTATGCGTCTCCAAAATAGCAAAACAAAAAATGCCACCAATTCACAAAAATACAAAAGCCCACCAAAGTTAAAGTATTAAATATGATCTATTGGTGGATTTTGGTGACCTGGAGATTTGGTGGCAAAAAAAGCTTTTCAGATTCAAATATCTGAAATCATTAATACGACATCTATTGATTCGCATTACTTAAATGAGTATTTTTATAAAAATATAAGTTTTGTTCCCGACGGATTCGAGGCAAAAGGGACTTGAGCTGTTTTTAAAAACTTAAGAAAGAAATAAATTAAAAACTGTGCAGTCATGCGTTATTTCTTAGTTGCTGTTTTACTGATCTTTAATGTTTGCTTGCTTTTGGCAGAACCAGTAATTACTGAGTCGCAAAAAAAGCTCGTATATGTTTTTCCTATCAGGGAGAATATTGGTCCCGGAATATGGCGGCAGACGATTAAAGCTTTTGCTGAGGCTGATTCGTTGAAAGCGGATGTGATTGTGCTTCATATGAATACTTATGGAGGAAGCGTTCTTGATGCTGATTCGATGCGTACAAAGGTGCTGAACTCCCGAATTCCTGTGTATGTTTTTATCGATAATAATGCCGCTTCTGCCGGAGCGCTTATTTCGATTGCCTGCGATAGTATTTTTATGCGTGAAGGTGCAAATATGGGGGCGGCAACGGTTGTAAATGAGACAGGTCAGGCAATGCCTGATAAATACCAGAGTTATATGCGTTCGATTATGCGTTCAACGGCTGAGGCTCAGGGTAAGGTAAGCGTTGTGATTGGTAATGATACACTTACTAAATGGCGCCGTGATCCAAAAATTGCAGAATCAATGGTCGATCCCGATATTTATATTAAAGGAATCATCGATTCGGGAAAAGTTTTGACAATGACGCCAACTGAAGCGATCAAGTATGGCTATTGCGAGGGCGTGCGAAAGGATGTGCACGAGGTGATCGAAAAAGCGGGCATTAAGAATTACGAAATTCGCGAATACAAGAAGTCGGGACTCGACAAAATTATTGGTTTCCTTGTCAATCCTCTTGTTTCAGGGATATTGATTATGGCCATAATTGGCGGTATCTATTTCGAATTCCAGACTCCCGGTATTACTTTCCCGATTGTCGTTGCAATCACTGCTGCCATCCTCTATTTTGCTCCGCTTTACCTTGAAGGACTTGCCGCAAACTGGGAAATTATAATTTTTGTTGTCGGGCTTATCTTGCTCGCCATAGAGATTTTGATTATACCCGGATTTGGTGTATTTGGCATTTCGGGAATTGTTCTGATGGTTTCAGGACTAATTCTTAGCTTGTTGGATAACGTGATCTTCGATTTTGATGGTGTTGAACCTTCACGTGTGTCAACAGCTGTCGGTACCGTGCTGATCTCGATATTACTCTCGTTTTTCCTGTCAATCTGGGCAAGTTCGAAGTTATTTGCCTCACGAAAAGGTGTTTTCAGAAATTTCGCATTGCATACCACAATTTCGACTGAACGTAGTTATGTTGGTGTTGATCAGGAAGATGAGTCTTTGGTAGGAAAGAGAGGAATCGCCCAGACTGTGCTTCGTCTATCGGGTAAGATCTCTGTCGAAGGAGCTGTTTATGATGCGATGTCGGAGGGCACATTTATCGAAAAAGGGGAAAGAATCCGGGTTGTCCGTCACGAAGCGGGACAGGTGTATGTTGTGAGGGATATTGAATAAGTCAATCGAAATAATTGGAAACAGGAGGCCAATGTTATTAGAATATCTATTATTAGTTACAGTTCAAATTTTTTCCTTCAAATATATTTGTATCACTTAGTTCGCTCGCTTTTCTTAAATCCTGATGTCCGCTGTCGATCTGTCCCAGTTCTATTTTTAATAATCCTCTGCTGTAGTAAGCTGCTGAAAACATAGGACTTAACTTAATTGCCAGACTAAAGTTGTTAATTGCGCCTGGAAAGTCAACCATGACGATCTTCGCGAGCCCGATATAGAGATAGCACCATTTATTCTTTGGGCCAATCCTTAAGGCTTTTGTAAAATCAGCAATTGAACCATTATAATCTTGTAAATCGAATCTTGCAACACCCCTTTTGTAATAAGCTTGTCCATCAGAGGAATCAATCTTATTTCCCATAGGCAATTGTGACAACAAGTAAAGTGGTTTTTTCATAATCGAATGCTTTGAATTATAGACTAAAGAAACAATCGATATTTTACTTACAAGGAGTAGAAAAATATTTACATTACAAAGATAACGAAAATAAATTATACTTGCAAGAAAATAATTTACGCATGCGACGAAATATTTTACAGTCAACTAACCCTGTTCTTTAATCTTTCTATAAACATTCGAGACGTAATTTTGTAATGGAATGTCGCATTTTATCTTTCCTTTAATTTATCCTTACCTTCGCCGTCATTGAAAGGTCATTCGTCATTAAGAGGTTCTTAAATGGTCATTTGTCGTTATAAATCATAGGTCATTAAAGTCATTGAAAAGGTCATTGGCTTCGCCGTCATTGAAAGGTCATTGAAAAGGTCATTCGTCATTAAGAGGTTCTTAAATGGTCATTTGTCGTTATAAATCATAGGTCATTAAAGTCATTGAAAAGGTCATTGGGCTTCGCCGTCATTGAATAGTCATTGAAAAGGTCATTCGTCATTAAGAGGTTCTTAAATGGTCATTTGTCGTTATAAATCATAGGTCATTAAAGTCATTGAAAAGGTC
>JAATGF010000092.1 GCA_015654795.1 Bacteroidales bacterium | reverse complement strand
ATCCCAATCCTGAGTACCTTTATCGTATCAATTAAGGCGCCCCGTTTCCGTCATATTTGGTTCATACCAACTTCATACCTTCGTCATATCAGAATCGGGTTCTTTTTTTCGGTGATCGTTTTATGGGGAAATTACAGGTTATCAGGAAATATGACGTTTCAAGAACTCGTAGAGACAAGGCATACCTTGTCTCGCTCTGAAACATAATTCGTAATCCCGTATGTATGGGATTCATAATTCAATGACATTAAATAACCGTCTAAAATCCCTCTCGGGATTTTAGATAGGTAGAAGTTTCATAATCTGTATTTTTTTCCTGGCCTCCATGAAACCGGCATCCGTATTCAAATCCATTTTATTCTATATTCTTAAATATCTCTCTCCCCGGAATTCTGTCCTGAGCTTTTTTTTATCCCAATAAAGCGACAACCAAATCTTCTGTATTGATTAATTGCTGATTACCGGTTTCCATATTTTTTAAATTAATCATACCCTGAGCTATTTCAGCTTCGCCAGCCAAAGCCACATATTTTACCCCTTTCCGGTTGGCATAATTCATCTGTTTTTTCATTTTATCGGCATCCGGGTAGATTTCGCTGCTAATCCCGGCCAATCTTAACTTTAACAAAAGAGGAAGACAGTAACGCTCTTCCGTTTCTCCAAAGTTTACAAACATCACCTGCGTTGTTGCAATGGCCTCCTGAGGGAAGAGATCGAGTTGCGACATTACATCATAGATCCTGTCAGCTCCAAATGAGATTCCGACACCCGAAACGCCGGGCAGTCCGAATATCCCGGTCAGGTCATCATACCGGCCACCACCTGTGATGGAACCGATCTGAACATCTTTCGATTTCACCTCAAAAATAGCTCCTGTATAATAATTTAAACCGCGTGCAAGGGTCAAATCGAGTTCTATTTCAGTTTCAAGCCTCATTGTAGCGAGATAGCCAAAAATAGAGCGCATCTCGGCGATTCCTTTCATCCCAATCTCCGATTGGCCAATGACTACTTCAATCTGATTTAGTTTTTCTTCGTTATCGCCGTTCAATTTCAAAATTGGCTGAAGTTTAATGATAGCTTCCTCTGCAACACCTTTTTGCAACAATTCCTCGTTTACCTTATCGAGTCCGATTTTATCCAACTTATCAATCGCAACAGTGATGTCAACAATCCGGTCCGCTTCACCAATCGTTTCGGCAATGCCCGCAAGAATTTTCCGGTTGTTGATTTTTAATATCACACTAATACCCAAATTACGGAAAATATTGTCGACAATCTGTATCAGTTCTACCTCATTCAACAATGAATCTGAGCCGATAATGTCTACATCGCACTGGTAAAATTCGCGGTAGCGCCCCTTTTGCGGTCGGTCGGCACGCCAAACAGGCTGAATCTGATACCGGCGAAATGGGAAAGTAATATCATTTTGATATTGAACAACATACCTGGCAAATGGAACCGTAAGATCGTAACGTAGTCCTTTTTCCGAAATTTTAGTTGTTAGTTTTAAGCTATTTGGATTACTGAGTTCCGAAGGATTCACAGCCGATAAATAGTCGCCTGAATTTAATATTTTAAACAGAAGTTTATCCCCTTCTTCACCATATTTTCCCATCAATGTAGAAAGGTTTTCCATTGCAGGGGTTTCAATTTGCTGAAATCCGTACAACTTAAATACACTTTTTACAGCGTCGAAAATATAATTCCGTTTCGCCATTTCTGTTGGTGAAAAGTCGCGGGTTCCTTTGGGAATAGAGGGTTTCTGTGCCATGCTTTATTAAAATTTTGAGCTGCAAAGGTAGGGAATATATCCCAAAAAAAGAGGATGCCCTGATGGGACACCCTCTTTTGATTTTGATAAAGAACGATATCTTACTTGAAAATGTATTTGATACCAATCTGCATCTGCCAGCGAGAAGTAATATTTACATAATCCCTAAATGTTTGATTCAAAACAGTCTGAGTTGAACCTCCACCTGCCGTTCCGGCTGGCACATAAGGCATCGTAAAAGTAGCTTGCGTTGTAGCAGTAGGTTTGTTAACCATATTTAGGAACTGATATTGTTGATTGCCTAAAACAGTTGTTTTTTCTACTCCCCAATCTTTGTTGATAAAGTTACCAGCGTTAACCATGTCGAATGATATCCGAATTATATTTTTCTGGCCTTTTGCTGTTTTAACAAAGAAATCCTGGGTATAGTTCACGTCGACATGGTTGACAAACGGAGCAACACCACCATTACGTTCAGAGTATTGACCACGATGCTTACTCAGGTAAGGGTCTTGTTTTATAAAGTTATCAAGTTGCGCCCAGATTTCATCTGTTGTTCTTAGATCAGCGGCACCATTTTTCACCAATGTTATCTGATCTTTCGTCGCCGGGATGAAAACCAAATCATTCTGGGTGATACCATCTCCATTTAAATCACCATTATATGTATATGAGTAGCGGAATGGTGAATACCTTTGGAATACAACGCCAAAGGAAGAAGTAGCCATATTTAAGAATGATTTGCTGTAAGTGGCGGATAAAAGGAGACGGTTTGGGAAACTACCAGCAGAATAACCCATTTCCGGAGCATTTGGATTAATTGCCGGCCGATATTGCCATGCAGATTTAGCTACTGATGATGATCCGTCAGTAACGCTCATTGCTTTTCCAAATGTGTATGATCCGTTAACACTCAAACCTTTTAGCGCTCCTTCAAAATCTTTCTGAAGTTGTAGCGTTGTATAAATTGAATAGCCTTTAGAAGTATTTCTCATCATCACCGCTGAGTTTGCAACAGCGCTTGTTGTCGTTTTTGTGTAGACCACCCGATTATCAGCACCTGACATTTTAAATGCATCAGCACTATTGTCTTCAGGAAGAGCAACGTTAGCATGATAAATGGTATTAATGTCCTTATTATATAAAACTTCAACTGTTGCAATCCAGCCATCACCAAGTTTTTTATCCGCAGCGATATTGGTTTTCCAGAGTGTCGGATATTTAAAGTCAGGATCTACAAAAGCAATATCTGATTTTGGTGCAGTTCCTGCGGCTGGTCCATAATTAGGATTACCATCAAAACCTTGATTCATAAGTGGACCAGATGATGGTTTAGTCAGCTGGGCAAATAATATTCCATTATTTCCTGCCTGATTCGATATCCAAACATAAGGAGGCGTTCCGGAAAAAATACCAGTTCCGCCGCGAACCTGAAGTGTTTGATCACCAAATGCATCCCAGTTGAAGCCAAGGCGTGGAGACCAGATAGGTGCAGTTTTCGGGTATTTTGAAACATCAATTTTCACACCTCCCTGAAACGTTTCTGCAGCTAAACTACTGTTTGGTAATAGATCCGTAAGAAAAATAGGCATATCAACACGTAAGCCAAATGTTAGATTCAGATTCGGAGAAATGTTCCATTTATCCTGACCATATATCCCAAGCGTAAGAACATCAACCTTGGCATAAGGAAATTCAGGTTGAAGAGAATATGCTTTCGTATATTTTGATGTCAAACTTTCAAAAGAACCTTGTTTACCAGCGGCAATCCAACTATTATAAGAATCCACTTCTTTGTAAAAAGCATCAAAACTGTTGTATTCCCATACTCCGGCATAGTAGCGGGCATATCCGTTCACAAATTTACGATAGTCACTTTGAGTTCCTATTGTGATGCGATGCTTCCCTGCATTGATCGTAAAGTTGTCCTGAAGTTGCCAAATATCACTATTGAGTTTGTTGTTATATGAGTTTTCTTCTGTTCCTACCGTAGTAGAAATAAGTGTGCCTTTTACATAATCAGAACTTTTTTCTCCTGTCGAATAACTCCAACCAGATCCATTCAAAATATCAACCTGAGGAAAGAAACCGCCATCCATATCACGAAAATCACGAAGTGCAGAATAACCAACCTTCAAAGTATTCGACATCTTCTCATTAATAGTCGTATTGAGGTCTGCCATAATAATATTGAAATTATTATTGGTACGATAAAATGATGACGAAAATGGAATTGTATTATTACCAGGACTACGCGAGCCTCCTGTGGCACCTGAAGTACTTGGCATATTCGTGTTATACGATTTCAGATAGAAATACTTAATACTCAACGAATTCTTGGAATTAATATTCCAATCCAAACGAGCTGTCACACGATCAGCCTGTGTTGGGACGTTAGAGGTTGTGTACGATCCCGGATTATAATTGAAATTACTTACCAGATAATCTGAAAATGTTTGAAGCGTATTCACATCGACAATTGACTGACCCGGACCTTGTTGTCCCTTAGCAGGGCTTGGTTGCCAATCGATAGGTGATTCTTTGCGATCCATTTCTCCGTTAATAAAGAGAAATAATTTGTTTTTAATTATGGGTCCTCCTACAGAGAAACCTTTTTGATTGTAGCTGTATTTAGCTTTATCCAAAGTAACTGTTTTTTGTTTAAGACCCTCTAAATCAGGACTCTTAAAGTAATAGTAAGCTGAACCATTCCACTCGTTAGTTCCACTTTTAGTTACCGAATTGATACCTGCACCAGTAAAGGATCCGTTACGTACGTCATAAGGTGCAATCATTACTTGTATTTGGTCAATGGCCTCCAAACTAATAGGTTCTGTACCAGATGCGCCCAATGCAGATGCAAGGCCAAATGAGTTGTTAAATGATGCTCCGTCAACAGTGACATTGTTATAACGATAAGAAGTACCACCGAAGTTACCACCACTGCTCATTGGGGTAAGTTTGGTATAATCAGAGAGTGACCGATTGATTGTAGGTAGTTTCTCAATTGATTCAGTCGTAAAAACCTCCTGTGCCCCGGTCCGGTTTGAACTGAATTTTTGATTCTTCGAAGCAACAGCAACGACAGCTCCGACCTCAATTGTTTTTTCAGAAAGCGTGAAATTCAACGTTGCTTCTTCCCCAACTGTCAGCGACAAATTACTGGTCTTCTGCGATCCGTAGCCAATATATGACACCTCAATCTCATAAGGTCCACCTACGCGCATACCGCTAATGTTGTAGCGCCCATCACTCAATACTGAAGTCCCATAAACAGTACCTGTGGGAACGTGTTTGGCAACGACAGTTGCTCCAGTGAGTGGCGTCTTCTTGTCATCTACTACTTTCCCACTTATACTTGAGGAAGTTACCTGCCCCAGCGTGGTTAAGACCATTCCTGCAAAAAGCATAACAGTCAATAAGAGCTTGTTCAAATTGTTTTTCATTAATGAATCATTTAAGTTGATGATCGATTTTTAAGAAATTAAGCGAGTGCAAATTTTTAACAATTTTTATATTGCTTTAATACTCCGCAAAAATAGAATAAGACTTGAACTCAATTCAAATTCAGGTGTTACAATACTGTTAAATTTTACATCCAAAATTAATCATTGAAAATCAATCAATAGATGATTGGTATCAATCTGCCCAATCTATTTATTAACTTATTAGCTATTTTTATTAACAATCTTTTAAAATAATTAACATGTCTATGCCGAAAAACATTAATACACTGTGTTTCTGGCAATTGCGACCACCAACACACATATAGCTGTAAATGTGAATGTTATCAAAAATAATCCGTTAACTGTCGAAGATTTGGATTGAATGACTATTTTTGCGACAATTGTTACAACAATATTTCAATGTTAAAAGACAAATACGACCAATTAATATTTAAGCACGGTTTCGTCAACGAACCAGTTTCGAGTAGTATTGATCTTCGAAAGGAGATCAGTCTGTTAAAGAAAGTCAAAAATGCAGTAATTCTTGGACATTATTATATTACGCCCGAACTTCAGGATATTTCTGATTTTCTGGGTGATTCGCTGGCGCTGGCGCAACAGGCGCAAAAAACTGATGCTGACATCATTCTCTTTGTTGGCGTTCACTTTATGGGAGAAACCGCAAAAATCCTTAATCCAACGAAAAAAGTGATCGTCCCCGATCTCAATGCAGGATGTTCCCTTGCAGAATCTGCCCCGGCCGATGCATTTGAAGCATTTAAGAACCAACATCCCGATCACAAAGTTATTTCATATATTAATTGCTCTGCCGAAATCAAGGCCCTTTCGGATGTTATCGTTACTTCCTCAAATGCGATGAAAATTGTTGAATCTTTTCCGAAAGATCAGCCATTAATATTCGCTCCCGATAAGAATTTAGGAAATTATATCAATTCGGTAACTGGTCGTGACATGATTCTCTGGAACGGTGCCTGCATGGTGCATGAAAAATATTCACTCGGGAAAATCGTGGCACTAATGGACCAACATCCTGATGCCGTGTTTATTGCCCATCCTGAATGTGAACAACCGGTACTGATGGTCGCCGATTTTATTGGTTCAACAACAGCTTTGCTGAATTACGTATCAAAAAGCAATGCCAATGAATTTATCGTTGCAACAGAAAGCGGAATACTTCATCAGATGCAAAAAGCATGTCCTGATAAATCATTCATTCCAGCTCCATCCATCGACTCAACATGCGGCTGTAACGACTGTAGCTATATGAAATTGAATACAATGCAGAAATTATACCTTGCTCTTAAATATGAAAAGCCCGAGATTATTCTTGAGCCCGCCATCATTGAGAAAGCAAAAATTCCGATACTCCGGATGCTGGAATTGTCGAAATAATTATGAAAATATCCCTGACACAACTGTTTTTATAGTTTTATCGTCTTATAGTGGTATAAAATTATTTCCTTTGTGTCGTAAAAACTATCGATTCAATTGTACTTGAGAAAGAATTAAATTCACAGTTTTGGATTGGTAAATTCAAAAAAATAACATGTTATTGATGAGAAAGATAAGACTGCTTTTTATGGTGTCCTTGCTCCTTTCGGGGATGTTTTGCAATTCGTGTAAGAAATCCGATTCGGAAGACACGCCGGTTACTCCTCCTGGTGTAGGAGAGTTTGTTGGTTCAATTACGGTCCATTCGCAGGCAGATACCATGCTGACCTATTTCCTGGAAAATAACTTCAACAGAATAACCGGCTCTCTTGAGCTGTATACTGATGAGGATATTGATTTCAACAAATACCTGACAAACCTTACATCTGTTGTTGGTTCTGTCAAACTCTATAAAATACGGAATACGGATCTCTCTTTTTTATCGAAAGTGACAAGAATTACAGGAGATCTTCAAATTTCTGCCTGTCCCGGGCTTACTTCTTTAGCTGGTTTATCAAAACTCGATACTTTATCGAATAACCTGATCATCGAAAATAATCCTAAGCTCAAGAACCTAAATGGAATAGGACAAATAAAGAGCATTACAAATATTACTGTAACAAATAATGCTGTTCTTCAATCATTAGAGGGCTTAGGCAGCCTGACTTCAATAGTTAGCGGACTTTCGATCGGAGAAAATCCTGCGCTTACTTCATTGAATGGTTTAACAAGTCTTGATTCAATCAAAGCGAACGTATATGTCTACAATGACGCATTACTTTCAACCCTTGAAGGGCTGAATACGCTTAAAAGAATTGATGGAACCTTAACCCTCTCCGGGTTGCCCGCTCTGTCAGGATTACTTGCTTTGAATGCGCTGAACGATACGATTACTTCCATTTCCATTTCAGAATGTAACAGCCTTGCAAACCTGGACGGATTAAACAATTTACCGCACATTAAAAAGGACCTGCGATTAATTAATTGTGTGAGTTTAAAAAACCTGCAGGGAATTGAAAAAATCGATAGTATCGGAGGAACAATAGAATTAAATAACCTCGCTGCATTTAATTCATTCAATGGAACCACCGCATTAAAATATATCAGAAAAGACCTTCGGATCGTTGAATGCAACGCATTGAATTCATTAGCTGGCTTAGCAAAACTCGATACGATCTACGGAGACTTTATCATCGATGGTAATTTGGGTCTCGTAAACCTGAATGGAGTCGACGGATTGAAAGGTGTAAAAGGAAAAATGCAGATCCTAAATAACGATAAGCTTACATCTCTTAACGGACTCGAGCCACTTAAAACAATTTCCGGAAATATTGATATCTATTATAATTCGATGCTTACCAGTTATTGTGCACTGAAACCAAGCAAGTTTGGCGGAATAGCATACATAGGTTTTAATAATTACAACCCTACATGGACACAAATAATGGCAGGAAGTTGCTCTGAATAAATAACTTATACAATAAAATAGAGAGGGTGTTCCGGGGCACCCTCTCTTATTTGTACTTAAATTTGATTATACAAAAATAAATGTACGGCAAGAATGTAATATTATGATTGTATTTTCGTCAGGGTCATACCTATTTCAGATGGGGAGAAAGGGTGATTAGGTCATTAAAATAGTCATTGAAAAGGTCATTGGCTTTGCCGTCATTGAAAAGTCATCCGATGCTGAGATCTGGTACCAGACTCGATATGGACCAAACAAGAACCAAACATGAACCAAACATGAACCAAACATGGAGCAGGTGCGAGGGAAATATGGAGCAAACCCATTCGGGCTGCTTGTTTCAATTACGATAGATATGTATTAAAAGTGCACTGTGCTTCGGGAGTCTACAAATCCTGCATTGGCAAAAGGAGACATTTATTTATTCCCATTACTTACAACCATGATTACCCATTATGTGAGGGGTTCCCGGGTGATAAATGCAGAAGAGGCTATCCCAAACTTTTGAGACAGCCTCTTCTGCAATTTATCCTTTGCACTGAAAATTATTCGATAATCGCCGTCCAATTATAGGGATCAGTTTCTATTCCATACTGAATTCCTCTGAGCTTTTCGTAAAGCTGAACACTAACCTTTCCTGGCTCAGTTCCATAAAGGTATTCGATATCATTGTCAGCGTCGTAAACTCTTTTAACCGGTGAAATGACAGCCGCAGTACCACAAGCTCCAACCTCGTCGAATTCAGCAAGTTCCTCAACCGGAATCTGACGTTCTTCAACGATCATTCCCATGTCTTTCGCTAATTGCCGTAAACTCATATTGGTGATTGATGGCAATATAGAAGTAGATTTTGGCGTAATATAAGAGTTGCCTTTGATTCCGAAAAAATTGGCCGGACCACACTCATCGATATATTTTTTCTCTCTGGCGTCGAGATATAATACGGATGAAAATCCTTCCTTGTGTGCACGATCACCTGCCACAAGGCTGGCAGCATAATTACCACCTACTTTTACTGTTCCTGTTCCAAGAGGAGCGGCACGATCGTATTCACGGTAAATAACCAGGTCGGTTGGTTTAAAACCTTCTTTAAAATATGGACCAACAGGCATAACCATCACCATAAACAGGTATTCGTTGGCTGCCTTTACGCCAATCTGAGGTCCTGTGCCTATAAGTAATGGACGTATATATAATGAGGCGCCCGATTCAAAAGGAGGAACATACGCTTCGTTTAATTTTACTACCTTTCTGACGGCTTCCGTGAATAATGCGGTAGAAACCTCTGCCAACATAATCCCCTGCGACGACCGCTGCATACGCTTTGCATTCTCGTCCATCCTAAAAACGCGGATCTTTCCATCCTTACCCCTGAAAGCCTTCAGACCTTCGAAAGCCTCTTGTCCATAATGAAAAGTTGTTGCTGCAATATGCAATGTGACATTTTCTGAATCAGATACTTCCAGCTCTCCCCATTGACCATTGCGATACCAGCAACGAACATTGAAATCCGCTTTGCTATATCCAAATCCCAGATTTTTCCAGTCTATTGTTTCCATATCTTGATTTTATCTTTTAATTCAGTTTGCTAAATTACAATTAATTTGAATTAAAATTCAATGTTTTCGGACAAATGACACCAGGATGCAGATATCAACAATACCGGATGAATATTGAATCGAATACACACTAACGTATTATTATGCAAATGATTATAAAATTAACTATTGTTGATAGAATCTGTTGATAATGTGTTCATAAGATTTTACAACAACCTTGTCCCGGCCATTTTATGCAGGGAAACCAAATTTGCCGATCTTCGATTCCATCTGACCTTTGAAAAGACAACTTACATCCGGATGAAGGAATCAATGCCTTATCGCCATGACTCCCCATCGCCTTTTCGTACCATCATTCAATCTCCTTGTTCCACTTTTGTAAATACAACACTATGTTAATTTCATACACTTCATTCCCCACAAATATTTTCTGTCGAAAACCCAATCATCTTTGATAAATTTCGCCCAAAATAGGAAGTCAAGAAAAACAGTAAAGTTTCCAAAAAATTATTAACCGCAATATGAACAGCTGATTCAAAATAGAATTACTAAATATTACGCGTATAATATTATCCTTCAATTATTTAATCAACAAAAGAAAGCCACGCATATTAATTTAAAATTGGCATAACTTGTTTGGAAAATGAATTTTTTCTTAATCATTTTTACGGTTGATTAAAAAGTTGAAAAACTAATTAAATTTGATATACATTTGCAAAGTTTTACAGTTTGCGTCTTAAGTATAAATTATTGATATACTGAAAAATGCAAACTTTTTTAATAACTTAAAAACAGAGAAAAGCATCTATTGTCCATGAAATCAGGAATGACAATGTCAACACCTATAGTTTCGGAAGAAACTTCGGTACCCGATCCCCCGGTTCCCATCGCCTCCGGGAGTATCTTTTCAATTTTTAACAGGAGCCTTCGCTCATCAACAAACTTCCCATGCGATGATTCGGTTCATCATTTCATCAGAAAAAATTTCCCTAAGACCTCGCTAAGAGAGTGGAACAGTTGTACCTGGCAAATAAAAAACAGTATTCACACGGCTGAAAGATTAAAGGAGATATTTGGAGAGTCGTATGAAAACGTGATTAGTTCCCTGCCCGAAAACCATTTACCTTTTCGAATAACACCCTATTTTGCCTCCCTTTTAAGCCGTTTTGCTCCCGATCATCCACTTTTCAGAACCATGATTCCCGCAAAAGAGGAGTTAATAATCGGGAATGGTGAGAAGGATGATCCGCTTAATGAAGCAAATGATTCTCCTGTTCCTCATATCGTCCACCGCTACCCTGATCGTGTACTATTCACGGTAACAGGTGTTTGCGCTGCATACTGCCGCTATTGCACACGAAGCCATATGGTGGCCAAAAAGAATAAAACGCACGTTTCAACAAAGAGCTGGGATTTGGCAATTGAATATATTGCCGCCAATAAGCAAATCAGGGATGTCCTGATTTCGGGAGGCGATCCACTCACATTGTCTGACAACCGACTTGAGTATCTGTTATCACACCTAAGAGCCATACCACACGTCGAAATAATCAGGATCGGAACAAAAATTCCGGTTGTTTTGCCAATGAGGGTTACAAAAAATCTCGTCAAAATAATAAAAAAATACCATCCTGTGATGATGAGTCTTCATTTCTCTCATCCTGATGAACTAAGCATCGAAACCAAAGAGGCTTGTAACCGCCTGGCTGACGGAGGAATACCCCTCGGGAGTCAGTGCGTACTTTTGAAAGGGATCAATGACGAGGTCGAAACCTTTAAAAAATTAAATCAGGGACTCCTGAAAGTCCGTGTACGCCCTTATTACATTTATCAGTGCGATCCTATTCCCGGTTCCGCACATTTTCGTACTAAAGTAAAAAAAGGACTTGAAATTATTCAGGGACTTCGGGGATTCACTTCAGGATATGCTGTTCCGTATTTTGTAATCGACGCGCCAGGTGGCGGCGGGAAAATCCCACTTTTGCCCGAATCGATTAAAAGTATTGATAAAGATGGCATTACACTTATTAACTACAAGGGTAAAGAGTACATTTATCCCGAGGAGAGTTAATTTTAAATTAGTAAAATGATTAAAGTTGGCTTGACATACGACCTTAAGGAAGATTATTTGCGTCTGGGATATACAACCGCACAGGTTGCGGAATTCGATTCTCCCGAAACCATTGATGCACTTGATCATGCCTTAACTTCGTTTGGTTTTGAAGTAATACGTATCGGGAATATTTTTGGTCTGGTTAATTTCTTAAGTTCCGGCAATCGCTGTGATCTCGTCTTTAACATTTGTGAAGGAATGTATGGAATTGCGCGCGAAGCGCAGGTACCATGCCTTCTTGATGCATATCAAATTCCTTATGTCTTCAGTGAACCTGATATTCTGAATCTTACGCTCGACAAAGGTCTGACAAAACTTATTTTAAGGCAGGCCGGGATTTTAACTGCTGATTTCAAGGTTGTTTCTCAATTATCTGAATTACAAAATATTGATATTCCATTTCCGCTCTTCGTAAAACCTGTTGCCGAAGGAACCAGTAAAGGAATTGATGGTTTTTCACTTGTCAGCAATCAGGTAAAACTCGAAGAATCGGTGAATTACCTGTTGAAGACCTTTCACCAGCCTGTGCTGGTTGAATCATTTCTTCCGGGCAGAGAGTTTACAGTCGGAATCACGGGAAGTGGTGACGATGCAAAAGCATTAGGGACACTCGAGATTGTGTTGAATGAACATGCCCCCCACCCTATTTATTCCTATTCGGTAAAAAAGGATTGGGAAAAATATGCCAGTTATAAAATTGCTGTCGACCCTGTTGCCCTAAAATGTGCTGAAATGGCAGTAGAAGTGTGGAAACTGATCAAAGGGAAAGACGCTGGCCGTGTCGATTTCAGGTTAGATGCAAGTGGAAATCCAAATTTCATTGAGGTAAACCCTTTGGCAGGCCTAAATCCGACCTATTCCGATCTCCCGATTCTGGCGCGATTAATCGGGATTCCCTATCTCCAGCTGATTTCGGAGATTATGAATTCTGCGTTGAAACGTTCGGGCTTAAATGACAAAAGATGAAGCATGCAATAATATTACATAACCCAGTCACCAACTCCTCAAAAGAGGATGAACTTGATGTTTTAAATCAGGCAATATTTATCGAAACCGCTCTTAAGCAGTTAGGTTATAGTTCCCAAAGAGCAGTTTTTGATTTGAATACGAATGACTTAATATCATTAATTAAAAAAAGCGAAGCTTCTGTCGTTTTTAATCTCGTCGAAACAATCAACGAATCCGGTCGTTTAAGTTTTGCAGCTCCTGCCATGCTCGAATTGTTCAAAGTACCGTTCACAGGATCTGATGCAGCCGCTATTTTTATGACGACTGATAAAATAGTTTGCAAAACGATTCTTAGCTTCAATAAAATAGATACACCTTTATGGGCTAAGTATTTATCCAAAATTGATCCGGAAAAAGATTACATTGTCAAACCCATTTCAGAAGATGGTTCTGTTGGGATTGATGATGCATTAGTTATCCCGGGCAACGAGATTAAAGAGATTCCGAAAGGATATTTTGCGGAGGAGTATATACATGGCAGAGAGTTCAATATCTCGATTATTGGCGGAAAAAATAAATATCAGGTATTGCCTCCCGCAGAAATGTGCTTTTCGAATGATTATTATGAAACAAAACCACGCATTTTAGGGTATAAGGCTAAATGGGATGAAACCTCGATGGAATACCAAAATACAACAAGAAGTTTTCAATTCAAGGATGTTGATGCAGAATTGATTGCTGAACTCAAAGACGTTGTAGGTAAGTGTTGGGAGATTTTCGGCCTGAGTGGCTATGCACGTGTCGATTTAAGAGTCGGCACAGACAATAAACCCAAAGTAATCGAAATAAATGCAAATCCATGTATCGCTCCCAATAGCGGATTTGTTGCAGCATGCAACGAGGGAGGATTGACCTATACAGATATAATTAAACGAATCATCGCTGATACAAATCAAAATGAACCAGGAATTTAAGACAAAAGGATTTAGAAAGACTGTAGTACCCAGTGATACAATGAGCATTACACAGATTTTAAAGTCAACAGGTTTCTTTAAACCTTACGAAATAGATGTCGCAATCGAGCTTGTTGAAGATCGGCTAAAAAATGGCGTAGGTTGCGGTTACCAGTTTTATTTTCTTGAAATCGAAGGAAGAACAGTGGCTTACGGCTGTTATGGCGAAATCCCCTGCACAATTAAAAATTACGATCTTTACTGGCTCGCTGTTGATAATAGTTTCAGAAACATGGGACTTGGCGGTTTACTGCTCGAGAAAATCGAAGCCGATATTAAATCACAAAGGGGAAGAGGAATTTATATTGAAACATCAAATAAAGAACAATATACTCCTACGATCGCTTTCTACGAAAAATGTAATTATCAGCAAGTTGCCCTTTTCAAGGATTTCTACGATATCGACGATAATAAGGCCGTTTTTTACAAAAAACTATGATCTGAAAGGATTAAACCTCCTCATAGGTGATGTCCTGTACAGGAGCGCCCTTATAGGTCTGAGGCTGACGGCTCACTCTCCATGCCATAAAAAGTTCGGAGAGTCCGTTCAAAATCAATATAACGCCCAAAAACGCAAGAATTGCTTCTGCACTTTTAAACGGGTCAGTTAACAAAAATATGCCACTTCCCAAAGTCATCAGCGCAATCAGAAAATAGATCCATCTCCATGCTGAGCGCGAAAGCATTCCTAAAGACCCCAATAACTGGAAGAATCCCATTATTAATAAGATAATTCCCAGAAAAACAACAAATACTTTGACCATAACCGAAGGCGATGCGATAAACACAATTCCAAATAATATTGTCATTATACCTTGCGTGGACCAAAACCCATTTATCGATCCGGCACGTTTTCTGTTCGATAAAATCAACGTAATCAAACCGCTTAGCACGAGCATTGCACCAATGATTATTATCACTGTTTTCATAGTTAATCCCGGAACAAAAAGTAATATACTACCTAACGCAATGGTCAGAATACCACGAAATAAAGAGTTTCCTGAGTTCGGTACAAAAAATTTCATCATAATCCCGGAATCTAAAATAAACAATTAATCACTTTTTAAAATCAGCGCTATCGTTAACGAAGTTAATGTAAAAAAACCGATAATAAAAAATTATTTTGTGCGTCGCATGAAAAGCGTTAATTTGTGGCCCAATTCAAAACGGAACCGTGGAACACTCATTAATTGTCAAACTTAAAGCACAAACGGTATTTACCAGTGATCAGCATTGGCTCTATCCCTTGTTTGAGCTTGAGGATTATTTAAAACAGAGCAATACAATTGCAAGTGATCTGTTTTTGAGTGATAAAATTGCAGGGAAGGCTGCGGCCTGCCTGATTGTGTTTCTTGGAATCAAACGATGTCATATTGAGCTGTTAAGCGAGCGTGCAATCCCGGTTTTCAAGGCAAATGGAATTGAATTTACTTACGATCATCTTGTTGACCATATTCAGTGCCGGACAGAGGATTTGATAACCGATAAAATGAGTATTTCGGATGCTTATCTGTTTTTGCGAAAACGCGCGGGAAGAGTTCAGGGTTTATCTGTTAAAATAGAAAATTTATCAGTCAAAATAGAAGATAAGTTAGTGATCGATCACCTTCAACTCGATCTGGGACGTGGTGAACAATTAATTATTCTCGGTGCAAATGGAGCCGGGAAAACGACGCTTTTACGCGCGATGCTCGGATTTATTCCGATCACTGAAGGAACCATCAAAATTGGTGATTACTTGGTCGGAAGTGATCTGTGGAAACAGAATCGGAGTATTATCGGATATGTGCATCAGGAGAATATTAAAAATAATTTTCCCATTTCATCAGGTGAAGTGGTACAGATTGGTTTAGGGAAATCACGGATTTCAAAAAGTGAGGCCGAATATCGCGTTGAGGTGGCGATGCGCCGAACCGGCTCTTTTCATTTATTTGACCAACCTTATCACACCCTCTCCGGAGGTGAAAAACAACGGGTTTCGCTGGCCCGGTGCCTTTGCCAAAACGCACGGGTTTTTCTTATGGATGAGCCTACTTCTTTTCTCGATCAGCAGGGAAAGGAAGACTTACTGTCACTGCTTTACGAGTTAAGCCAGAATGAGGCTCCTACAATGGTGCTCGTTTCGCACGATCTTCAATGGGTAGAACAACTAAACTGGCCTCGTAAAGAATTGAAAGGAGGTCGATTATGTTAGAACTACTCTCTCTTACGCCTATTCTGAAAGGATTAATTGTCCTTGCGTTAGCTGGATTAACTTTCCCGATTACAGGTGTCTATCTTTTTCGGCTCAACCTCCTGCCCCTGCGTTTTATGCTCATGCATGGTGCAATCCTCGGAGGTGCGATGGCGCTTGCATTGCAGATCAATCCTTTTTGGACAACAATCGCAGTAAACTTATTGCTGGTTTTATTTATGGCCAAAACTTCAAGATCAATGAAAATTGATGCAGGACAAATAAGCACCTTTTTCATGGTAATCTCTATATCTCTGGCCTTTATCTTTATTTATAAGTTTAATGTCCCAGCCAAAGATACACTTACCTTACTTTGGGGAAATTTGTTCACACTAAGCTGGACTGAAGTAATCGGAATTGCTTCATTTGCTGGTCTGCTGGCAGGTTTTCAATTTTATTTCCGACGTCAGTTAAGGGCGCTCTTCTTCGACCGTGAGATTGCTTTTACCTCAGGAATCAACGAAAGCCGCTTATATTATGCTGTTGTTTTCCTTATTGCAATCACGGTAGCTCTCGCAATGAAATTAATAGGGGCATTACTGCTTGACGCAATATTGTTATTACCACCAATTATCGCATCATTTCGGGCTAAAAGCTTAAGAGGAATGATTATAGGATCTGCAATCTGGGGAGGAGTTTTTGCCATTGGAGGATTTCTCCTGTCAATTGCGATCGATATTCCGGCCAGTTCATCAATTGCAGCGCTGGCTTCACTTACTTTTATTATTATCTATCTTATTCGTAATAAATAAAATAACCATGAGAATAAACTTATTTGTCTTGCTTATACTTTGCTGTTTTTCCTCATTTAGTAATAAACCTGTTCAATCAAACGGAGTTATTGCTACGACGAGTTGGACTGCAGCCTATGCCCTTGCAGCCGGAGCTACCGATATTACAGTACTCGCCCCCTACGAAATGATACATCCAAGTGAATATGAGCTACGTCCCGGAGATATTAACCGGTTAACAAAAACTAACCTGATTATTTTCGCAGGTTACGAAGTAATGGTCGACCAAATAAAAGCCGGACTAAAGATACCGGAAGAAAAAATGGTGAAAATCTCAACCAGCTACAACTTTACCGAGATCGAAACATCTGTAATGCTCATAGCCAAGCGTTTAGGTACAGAACAAATTGCAAAAAGAAATCTTGAAGAAATAAAGCAGCTGCTTACAGATGGCCGGATCAATGTACATAAAAAAGGGCTTGACCTGCAACCTTCTCTGATTCATTTCTTTCAGGAATCATTTGCCAAAGAAATGGGAATCACTCCAACAATGATATTTGGTCCTGCGCCCCCCGAACCGAAACAGATTTTGGAGATGGCAAAGACAAAAGCAGTTTTAATTTTGGATAATGCCCACAATCCGGTCGGAGGTTCTGTAAAAGAAATCTTAAAAACCGGGAAATATAAACTTTTGCTGAATTTCCCCGGACTATATCAAACCCGTACAATTGCAGACGTAATCAGGTATAATATTGATCAGCTTATTGAAAAATAAATCAGAGCTACCGGCTTCAATATCCTAACCTGGACGAGCCAGAACCAAAGAAAAAACCGTAGGTTCGGATCATTTTGTAAGGATGGACTTTAGTCCGTCCATGATGCAAATATAATAAAAAGATGAAATAGCCATGATTGAGAATCACAAATCGGAATGAATCCGTCAGCTCACGGATGCGAGGTCCATGAGGGATCAACAGAAGTTCAGAAAGCAAATTTTGATCCAAAAAGGTATAAAGTAACTACGATATAACTAATTATATAATATTGAATATAAGCGTATTACAAAAATAAATTATTAATGAATCTCCCCGCCGCAAGCGGACGGGGTATCTTGATGGATTAATTTTTTTCTTTCGCCGCAAGCGGCGGGGAATTAACCCATAGAGATTAAATTGAACCAATGAATCTCTGTAACTTTGCGTGAACCTTTTCCTGCCAGAAAAACCTTATTCCCTTCATGTTGTTTAATAAGGTTTATTTTTTTGTTAATATCAAACTACTAAAAGGTTTTTTGAATAAAATAATATTTTCACAAATATCTGTTATTCATCAACTTATCAATCGTATCTTTCTCCGTAGGAGATATGGTGTTGTAGAAAGAAGATCCCCCAAGGCACCGTTACCGCTCGCGGTAACGGTATTGTAGAAACACGATCACAGGGGACCCCTTCTTACCGCGGTTACAAGTGTTGGCTCTTTATCAAACAGATTCCCGGATTATCTGTCAAACCAATTTTCCGTGGTGTTCAGCCTGGTTAATCTTTATAAAATATCATTCAATATTTTTGTGTGTTGCTATAAATTCATATATTTGCATGGTATTTCGTTCGTTATAGATAAAGAATACTCATTATGAATGATATTTCACGCAATAATTGGAGTACAATGAGTGATAATGGCATTGCCCGGCAAATCGGAGAATTTGTCAGGTATTACCGCATGGAGCAAAATAAAACTCAGGATATGCTTGCTAAAGATGCAGGGATAAGCCGTTCCACACTCAGTTTGTTGGAGAGAGGCGAAACTGTAACAGTCGCCACTCTTATCCAGGTGCTGCGGGTATTGGATCACCTACACATATTTGATGGGTTTACGATTATTCGTCAGCAAAGTCCGCTGTTGCTTGCCAAAGCCGAAAAAAAGAAAAGGCAACGGGTTGCTCCGTCAAGAAAAAAGGGGAAAAATACTAACGAAGATATTATTGACTGGTGATGAATACCGCAATTGTAAAAATATGGGGCAAAGAGGTGGGAGCCGTGGCCTGGGATGAAAGAACCGGCATTGCATCTTTTGAGTATGATCCTGCTTTTAAAAGGCTGGGTTGGGAACTTGCTCCTTTGAGGATGCCGCTTACACAGGAGCAGAAGATTTATTCGTTCCCCGAATTGCGTAAGGAAAGAGACCCGGCATATGATACCTTTAAGGGATTGCCCGGACTGCTTGCAGATATGTTGCCTGACCGCTATGGAAATGAGCTCATCAATTTATGGCTGGCGCAGCAGGGACATCCGGAAAACAGTATGAACCCGGTGGAAATGCTATGCTTTATCGGCAAACGGGGGATGGGTGCGCTGGAATTTGAGCCTGCTATTCTAAAACAGAATATCAACACCTTTTCCGTTGAAGTCAATAGTCTGGTAGAGATTGCCGGAAAGATGCTTTCACAAAAAGAGGCATTCGTGACAAACCTAAAGTCCGATGAAGAAAAGGCCGTGAGGGAGATATTGAAAATCGGAACATCGGCAGGCGGCGCACGCCCTAAAGCCGTAATAGCCTATAATGAAAGAACCGGAGAAATCCGCTCAGGACAGACGCGCACACCGGAAGGCTTTGAACACTGGTTGCTTAAACTCGATGGAGTCAGTGAAGTACAACTTGGAGCGACTCACGGTTATGGGCGTGTTGAATACGCATACTACCTCATGGCTACAGCCTGCGGACTGGAAATGATGCCCTGCCGTTTGTTGGAGGAGAACGGACGCGCACATTTTATGACCAGGCGTTTTGACAGGGCAGGCAGCTACACCAAGCATCATACACAGACCTTTTGCGCCATGAAACATTTTGACTATAACCGGATAAATAGTTATAGTTATGAGCAATTGTTTCAAACGATGCGGGAATTGAAACTGACTTATGCCGAGGCCGGGCAGATGTTCCGCCGGATGGTATTCAATGTAATCGCCCGTAATTGCGACGACCACACCAAGAATTTTACGTTTATTCTCAGGCAGGCTGGTCATTGGGAGTTGGCTCCCGCATATGATGTCTGTCATGCCTATCGTCCGGGAAGCGATTGGGTCAGCCGGCATGCGTTAAGTATTAACGGGAAGAGGGAGAATATTACAAGGGAAGACCTGATTGTCATAGGCAAGTCTATTCGTTGTAAGAAGACTGAAGATATAATCGACGAGATTAGCGAAAAAGTCCATAATTGGAATCATTATGCAGCGGAAGCTGGTGTAGATAAACAAAAAAGAGAGGCTATAGGCAAGACACTTATTTCTTTATAGTTTGCCGGTAAAATAATTTTGTAAACAGACAACCTGTTACATTAAGTAATGAAAATAAATAAATGTCGTCTTTTGCCAATGCAGGATTTGTGGACTCCCGAAGCACAGTGCACTTTTAATACATATCTATCATAATTGAAACAAACAGCCCGGATGGGTTTGCTCTGTTTGGTCCATGTTTGCTCCATACCTGACTGACTTGTTTATCAAAGATTTGCCGCCATTTCTCCCCATCGCATTATCGCCCCATCATTCCATTTCCCTGCTCTATGTTTGGTTCAGTCTGGTATCAGGTCCTATATCAGCATCGGAATCCAATGACCTTTTCGATGACGGCAAAGCCAACGACTTAATGACTATTTCAATGACAGTAATTCATATATTTTATCTCTAAAATCCTATTCTCATGCTTTTAACCTCTTAGTAAAACCACTCCGATTACTTATTCTTTGGATCATTATCTGTTTTTTAGAAATTCAGTTTAAATTTGCACTCTCAAATAAAAAAATACTTAACTCATAATTATGGGACGCGCATTCGAATACAGAAAGGCCAGAAAAATGAAAAGGTGGGGCTCGATGGCCAGAACATTTACGAAAATTGGAAAAGAGATAGCAATCTCGATAAAATCAGGTGGACCCGATCCTGCCAGTAACTCGCGACTACGCGTATTGATGCAGAATGCCAAGAATGCGAGTATGCCTAAAGAGAATGTTGAACGGGCAATTAAAAAAGCAATATCAAAAGACCAGACTGATTATAAAGAGGTTGTATACGAAGGGTACGCGCCATACGGAATTGCGGTACTTGTTGAAACCGCAACTGATAATCCTACCCGAACTGTGGCCAATGTTCGCAGCTATTTCAACAGATGCGGAGGTTCACTTGGAACATCGGGATGCGTCGATTACCTGTTCGAACACAAATGTCTTTTCAAAATAAAAAACAAAGAGGGAGTGGATATTGAAGAGCTTGAACTTGAGATGATTGATTTTGGTGTTCAGGAAATCTTTACCGAAGATGATAATATCATCATTTATGGCGATTTCGAAGCTTTCGGCCCTATTCAGAAATATATCGAAGATAATGGTTTCGAAATTGTTACCGCAGATTTCGAAAGAATTCCATCAGAGATAAAAGAACTAAACGAGGAACAAATGGCCGAAGTTGAAAAACTTCTTGAGAAATTGGAAGATGACGAGGATGTTACGGATGTCTACCACAACATGAAGGACGAGTAAAAATTTAATTTACAAGAAATAGAATATTTATACTATATTTAGAGAGTTACTATCAAAATAAGGCGATGATCAGATCATTCAATTTATTTGTTATAAAGAATCAATATTCCATTATATTTTGACCATTTTTAATCATATTTTTTTTGAACAAATTTCCTAATATTGTATCGACGAAATAACAATAACAGCACTCAAAATATTTAAAACATCCTTTCACACGATGAAAGGTTATTTAGGTTAGGTTTAGGTTAGGTAAGGCAAGGAGTTATCCAACTCCTTGCTTTTTTTATACCATTTCTGTTATTCTTCATCCAGCAACAACTGCTTTACCCTTTCAAGATTTTCAAGTTGTTTTGCGGAAAGCCTTGGATATTCTATACCGTGAGATTTTAACTTCTCGATAATAATCTCACATACGGCAATCTGCATAAACCATTTATGGTCTGCCGGAATAACATACCATGGAGCCAGTGCTGTAGAAGTATGCTGAAAAGTTTGCTCATAAGCCATCTGATAATCCTTCCAGAATTTTCGCTCTACCACATCCCGATCCGAGAATTTCCAGTTTTTTCCCTGATCTTCAATTCTTTTCAGAAACCGCTTCTTCTGTTCCTCCTTCGAAACGTTAAGAAAGAATTTTAAGACAATAGTCCCGTTATTAATCAGGTATTTCTCGAAATTATTAATATCATTATAACGTTGCAGCCATAACGACTGATCGGGAGTAATTTCACCATAATCGACAGGAAGTCTTTGTCCTGCAAGAATTTCCGGATGCACACGGGTTACCAGAACTTCCTCGTAATACGAACGGTTGAATATTCCGATATCTCCTTTTGCAGGAGTGACTTTCATACAACGCCACAAATAAGCATGATCAAGCTCTTCTGTCGATGGCGCTTTAAAACTGGTGACATTACATCCCTGGGGATTGATTCCCGACATCACATGTTTAATCGTACTGTCTTTTCCGGCCGCATCCATCGCCTGAAAAATGATCAGCAACGAAAATTTGTCCTGAGCATAAAGCATCTCCTGGATTTTCGAAAGTTCCTTAACTCCTTCAACCAATTTATCTTCAGCGTCCCGCGGACGACTAAATGACCCGGTGTCGTCAGTTTTAAAATCTTTTAATTTCCCGCTTCTGTCAGTAGGAAAAATATATTTACTGTAATCCATATGCCAATATATTTAATTTTATAAAGTAATATCGTGAGTCGAATGTAATTACTAATGCATAAAATTAAGCATTATATATCATTCCCCGAATATTCGGCTTAAAATCGTTTCTTTTACTGCAAATATTTTATAAACAACGACTTAATATAAACCAAATTTCAAACAAAATGTTCAGCCTGATTTTCCACGAAATGAAGACAATCCCGTTTACGAACCCGAATCGTTATATAACCAGTTAAATGAACCGGGTAAACTACCCAAAAACTGACTGCCATTTTAGTTATCTTTGCACAAAGTTCGCAAAAATAAACTGAATGTTAGATCAATCAACGATATGTGCCATTTCGACCCCGCCCGGAATCGGGGGGATCGCAATTATCCGTCTTTCGGGAAAAGAGGCCATCCAAATTGCAGAAAAGATTTTCCAATCTCCTGCAAGCGATAAAAAACTCGCTGACCAAAGGGCAAATACGCTTCATTTTGGAACAATAAAATCGGGTGATATTCTGATTGACGAAGTAGTCGTAAGTCTGTTTAAAGCGCCCCACTCCTTCACTGGTGAAGATATTGTTGAAATATCATGCCACGGATCGGTCTATATTCAGCAAATGATTTTGCAGCTCTTAATTTCAAACGGTGCCCGCCTTGCAAGACCTGGTGAATTTACGCAAAGAGCATTTTTGAATGGTAAAATGGATTTATCACAGGCTGAAGCAGTTGCTGATTTGATCGCTTCCGGAAATGCAGCCGCGCATAAATTAGCCATCTCTCAAATGCGGGGAGGATTTTCGCGCGAGATTAATCAGCTTCGAACCGAACTACTCCGATTTGCAGCGTTGGTCGAACTTGAACTCGATTTTAGCGAGGAGGATGTCGAATTTGCCGATCGGAGTGCGCTCATCGAATTATCAACGCGTATTGCGACGCTATTGAAAAAACTGACAGAATCATTTCGCCTGGGTAATGTGATCAAAAACGGTATTCCTGTCGCCATTATTGGTGAAACAAATGTCGGAAAATCGACTCTGCTCAATGCACTTCTAAATGAAGAAAAAGCAATCGTATCTGATATTCACGGCACAACACGCGATGTAATTGAGGATGTTATCAATATCGGAGGGACCCTGTTCCGCTTTTCGGATACTGCCGGAATTCGTGAAACAACCGATTTAATCGAATCGATGGGAATCGAACGAAGCTATAATCAATTGGAGAAAGCAGAAATCGTCTTACTCGTGACCGATATTTCCGGACCAATTCAACCATTGCTTGACCGGATTGTGAAAATAAGAGAGAAAATAACTGGCCAACAGTTGATTATTATCGCCAATAAAGTAGATATTGCTTCAGTCGATTCGCAAAACCAGCTGTCCGAATTTCCCTTATTGCAAAATGAAAAATTAGTTTTTATTGCCGCCAAAAGCCGCGCCAACCTCGACGAACTTATTCAAATGATGAAGCGAGCCGTCGATTTTGATTCCATCGGACCAGAGGAAATCATTGTATCGAATGTACGTCATTACGAAGCGCTTACACTGGCATTCAGCGCGATAGAAAAGGTTATTGATGGTTTAAAAACAGGTATTTCGGGCGACTTTCTCGCCCAGGATATCCGCGAATGCCTGCATTACCTCGGAGAGATAACTGGCGAAGTGTCTACAGATGAGATACTTGGACATATATTTAAGCATTTCTGTATCGGAAAGTAATCAGTTAATAATCAGCAACTTATAGATATCATCATTTATCGCTAAGTCGCTATTTTACAGCGACTTTTGTTTTATAATTCTACTTATTAATCATTGATATTAGGTCATTTTTATTCATACTTTGTACCGTACTTATATCGCGTTTCAAAAAAATCTTAAATTTGTAGTTATTAAGTAATAGGTAGTGCATGATTGGAACACTATGAGACATGGTGAAACATTTATGACAATATCCAAATAAAAAGAGGCTATATCAAAAGTAGTGAAGCCTAGATTAAACACAAGGACAGAAAGATGCAAAATATTGTTTGACAATATATTACAGTTTGATAATTTTGCGTTTTAGCGTTTAACCCTTTCTTTTTAGACAACCTCCTTTTATTTATTTCGCACAAAAAACGAATACCTGTGAGGAAGAATTAATTGTGTTGCTAGGGTTTCACTAATAATTTTCCAGTTAATACATCTCCATTATAAATTGCTTTTACAATATAAAGTCCTTCCTGCCAACCTGAAGTATTAATTGTTGTTGACCTTCCAATCTGTTTTGGTTTGGTATCTTTCAGCAATTGGTTTTGTGTATATACTTCCAAATTCCAGGGAATAGTTTCATCAAAAACAGTTGCGCCAGAAACTGACCTAACAACAGATTCAGATAATCCACTTGATTCCAATCCATTAGCAGATACAATCGATACCGTGGTTTGTCCGTTACTTGGGTTAGGTGAAAATGTAAGATAATAGCCGCAAATAACTTCTACGGGTATTTCACTCATTCCCGACCCGCAGCTATTTGATGCAGTGGCCTGTATCCAGCCATAACCATTATCCGTGCCTACAATATTACATTTGTACCCGTAATGTGTTCCCGAAATCCGTAAAGGCCCGGAAACAGTCCAGGTTACTTGACTGTTGTCTGATACCCGATATAAGTATAAATTGCATGTAAGTGATGTGTTTCCAACGATAACAGGAGATGGTGGGCCTGCCCAAACAGTTTTTTGCGGCAGAGTTATACTTCCGCAATCAGTAACCAATCTGGCCCTTACCCAACTGTTGCTGCTGCCGGTAGCCGAGAAAGTACAGGAAGCGGTATTTTGTCCCGATGAAATAGTAAGGCCTGGCCCGCAAGTCCATTCAATGGAATTGACAGGCGGGAGGTTGCTGATGGTAAAGGTATTGCCGGAAGAGCAGACAAGAGAGGGGCCGGAAAGGGTTGCCAAATACATCTGTGCTTGATTTACTGCACAAAGTGCGTTAACCAAGCCATATCCCATTTCGTTATGCCATGTTCCATTTGGACGACCTGTTGCTGTAGTATAATTATATCCTCCATCTTTTTGAGCTGTTTGCTCAATAATATCTCTGACTTGTTGTCCTGTTAGCGCTGGATTAACAGATAATATTAGTGCTGCGATACCAGCAACATGCGGACATGCTGAAGACGTTCCGTTAAACCAGACTGTATAATCATTGTTTGTATAATCTGTAAGAATACGATTACCATTATTTCGGGTATGGATAGGAATGTTAGGATTATATCCGTCAGTACTTGTTCTGTCTGTTGTTGGAATAAGTACACCAGGGGCCACAACATCTAATGTTGCCCCAAAATTGCTGCCCCAAGTATTTTCTGTATCACAAGATGTTGGACTTTTACGCTGCCCGCATTGGCTCATTGCTCCTACGGCTAAGATATTGGGATTACTGTTTGCTGGATAAATAACCGGTCCATTATCATTCCCGGAAGAAAATACCACGACACAACCTAAACCGTTACGACCGTTAGTTAGGGCATTGGTTATTGCATCGTCAATATATGTACTTACAAGGTCATTATGCCCCCAAGAATTGCTAATTACATGTGCGCCGTTTTGAACAGACCAATTGATACCATTCGCCAACTTCTGTTTGATATTTGGTGTTCCTGAATTTAGGGTACTACTTACTGACATCAATTTGCAATTCGGAGCGACCCCTCTTATTCCGGCTGTATTTCCAACCGCCCCAATAATTCCTGCGCAGGCAGTTCCGTGATCTCCCCTAACAACACTTGGAGAAGTACCATTCTCTGTATCATAACTCAATGAATGAATATTAGCTTGCAAGTCAGGATGGTTTAATTGTATTCCTTGATCAACAACTGCCACATTTATATTTAATCCGGTCGATAAATTCCATGCATCACATGCGCGAATATCAATTCCTGCAATTCCGCCGTATAGCCCTGTATTTCTCAAACCCCATTGCTGTGGGAAATAGGTGTCATTTACACAATTCAGGATATTTTCTAACATTAAATCTGGTTCGGCAAATTGAAATAACCCGCTTTCGAAAAACTGATTAGCGAGTTCCAGTGCATTTTTATCTGATGACTTTGTGCAAGACAATACATACCATAAAGGCATAAATTCGTCTTGTTTTACAATGATGCATTTAGTTTGCTTGGCATATTGTTCCAAAAGCACAACATCAGCAGTTGTTTTTAGTTTTACATAGAAGAAATTGGTTAAGCCAATTTTTTTGCTGTTTGCCGACTTAAAATAAGGTGAAACTATTTGTACGTTTCTGTTTTGTTTTAATGCAGTCACCTTTTCATCGTAAATGGTACTGGTTACATTTTCGCTGAACTTAATTTCGGTCCAATAAAAGTCGTCTGATGAATTTAATTTCTCTTTCATCTTCGCCGACAATCCCTCTTTTTTTAGGATGCCTGTTCCGATCTTAAAAAGTTCGTTGCTTTGCGAATCCTCATTTCCAATTACTGAAACAAAAACGAAATCGGTGTTTAATTCTAAATATTGCTTTTCGTTTTGGTAATACATAGTAATACCTGTTACTCTTATTTTGAGCGAAACCACATACTGCTAAAAACATAATCATGTATATTAACGCGATATAATTTTTCATATTTTTTATTTATTCGTTTATTCTGTTTATTTCAAATTTAACGATGGCTTCCAACGGCAGCTTGTTGATAATTATTCCATAACAAAACCTGCCAGCAGGTAAAGTCAGATCATAAAAGACATCCAGTTTGTATGAATAGGAATAATTTCCCGTTTTGATAAACTTGTGCTCTAACTTTGCAATACCTCGTATGTAAGAGTTTTCGCCTACAAGAACATCATACTTTGTAAAGTCAATGTCCTGCAATGAGGTAATTTGAGCTATCAAATCTTTGGAGAAAATAATCTCCAGAGTTTCCTGATTTTTAATAAACCGGGTTTCTTCATTTTCTAAATTATAT
>JAATGF010000099.1 GCA_015654795.1 Bacteroidales bacterium | reverse complement strand
TATCAGCATCGGATGACTTTTCAATGACGGCGAAGCCAATGACCTTTTCAATGACTATTTTAATGATCTTTTCAATGACGGCGAAACCAATGACTATTTTAAAATGACACTCCCTCCGTCTCTCCATCCTTAGATAATTATCTCCGTTTCTCCCCATCGCCTTATCGCCCCATCATTCCATTTCCCTGCTCTATGTTTGGTTCATGTTTGGTTCATGTTTGGTTCATGTTTGGTTCATGTTTGGTTCATGTTTGGTTCATACCAGGAAACCACTTAAAATCGTTCCTAATTGGGGATCAAACTCGTATTTGTTCAATACTTTGTTTATTAAAGATTCTTTGCAAAATAACCTCGTTTATTAAAGATTTATCGCCATTTCTCACCATCTCCCTATTAGATTAGTAAATGTGTGAATCATGTAAATTTTGCAAAGAATTTTGTAAAACATATCTGGTTACAGATGCTCAAATTTGCTTAATCAAAATTCAGTCGATCGAATTATTTAAAAAGTGCAAAATGGAAGGGAACAGAGAACTACTTACAGTTTTGAATTCGCGGCTGGCAGACGAACTTACTGCCAGAAACCAGTATGTGGTGCATTCTGAAATGTACGAAAACCGGGGCAATAGTAAACTATATGCGGCTATCCGGAAACAGGGGATGAACTTTATGCCGTAATCACTTATAAAAGTCAGGCAAAAGCCTGAAAAAACAAGAAAGGAGAATAAATATGCCAGAATTTGGATCGCCCTTTTCAGGGTTAGCAAACAACAGGAAGCTCACGGATGCAGAGCTCGTGAGGGCAATACGTTTTATGGTAGCTGCAGAATACGAAGCAATTCAGTTATACATGCAGCTTGCTGAGTCAACTGACAACAAGCTCGCAGAGAAAGTACTCAAAGACATCGCAGATGAGGAACGTGTACATGCCGGAGAATTTCTAAGATTGCTTCACGAGTTGGCCCCGGATGAAGAAAAATTTTATGCTGAGGGGGCAGAGGAAGTAGAAGAGGAAATCAAGAATATGAAGCATAAATATTAACTCTAAAAACAAATTACGATGAACAAAGCAAACAATTTCGAATTTCAGGCACTGCCTTATTCTTATGATGCCCTTGAACCTTTCATTGATAAGCTTACATTGGAAATCCATTATGGCAAGCATCACAAAGCATACTTTGACAATTTCATAAATGCGATAAAAGATACTGAGATGGAGTCAATGAATATTAAGGAAATATTCAGGAATATCAGCAAATATCCCATGGCAGTAAGAAACAATAGTGGTGGTTATTTCAATCACACATTCTATTGGCAAAACATGAAAGCGCATGGGAGTGATCTACCCACCGGCAAATTATCAGAAGCTATTTCTAAATCATTTACTTCTTTTGAAGAGTTCAAAAAACAATTTTCGGATGCAGGTAAAACCCGGTTTGGCAGTGGTTGGGCATGGCTAAGCCTTGATGATAAAGGCAACCTGTTTATTTGTTCTACCCCAAATCAGGATAATCCTTTGATGGATATAGCTGAAAAGAAAGGAATACCACTGCTTACAATGGATGTATGGGAACACGCGTATTATTTAAAATATCGGAATAAAAGGCCAGACTATATAGATGCTTTCTGGAACGTTGTAAACTGGGAAGAGGTCGCTAAGAGATACGAAAATGCTTTAAAGATATTTGGTCTCTAAAAAACGAATTATTTACAAGTATATATTCACTTTAAGTCACTGATCACCTGTTGGATCAAATGTCGTTCGTTGAATTAATATTTGATCCTTTGTGGAACTCACATCCGTCAGTTGACGGATTATTGGCTACACCGATCTGCGATTCATGTTCTTTTGCGGTATTTGTATTATGCTCGTTTCACCTGAAACCCTCATAACCGAATGCTCTCCAATGAATATGAAAAGTAAAAGGTTACATGTTGTAGCCTTTAAAAAACAAATTATTTACAGATGAAATAGACAGGATAAGAAATCACAATCCGAAAATGAAAAATATCTTCATCCCGCCCATGTGGGATTCCATCTGGCCTTTAAAAAAACAAATTATTAACAGATGAAAGCAAAAATTATTACTACCTATTTATTTGTGGCATTTTCAACGCTCGTCTTTACGGGATGTAAGAACGACGGAATGCAGGGACCTGCAGGAGCTGACGGACAAAATGCACCTGTATATTATTCCGACTGGGTTACTCCATCGGCTTGGTTAGGTGCTTCCGGCGATTGGTATTTCGATGTTAATGCTCCCGATTTAACGGAGGATATCGTAGAGAATGGAGTAATTCTGGGTTACGTTTGGCTGGCAGGTGATTTATACGATGCAACTGCAGTAAGACCTTTACCCGCATATGCCGTTGGTGCAAACTGGAGTTTTTTAATTCACCAATATGGAACTATCGAATTTACTTCTGATATGAATCTAAAACCGCTTACAACTGAAAATAAATTTCGATTCATCGCAATTCCAGGTACTATCACAACATTAAAATCAGCAAAGCTTAATAACAAAAGCGAGCAGGATCTGAGAAGTATGACATACAAAGACGTTTGCAAATTATTAAACATCCCGGAATAGCAATAAACATTTATAACGATGAAGAAATTATCTGATAGAAGAAAATCCGTAGTAGCCAGAGCTGAATATATTAAAGTGGAAACCAATGTCCGTCTGCACGTTACAGATGCAGGCGATGGCAGACCTGTTGTATTAATACCCGGTTGGCCCTTAAGCGACGAAATGTATGAATACCAGTACAACGATCTGATAAATAATAATTTTCGTGTTATTGGGATTACATTAAGAGGTTTCGGCAAATCGGATAAACCTTACGGAGCATATAATTATGACGTACATGCTGCGGATATTAAGAAGGTTTTAAAAATACTGGATATCAAAGATGCCGTATTGGGTGGTTTTTCGATGGGCGGAGCCATTGCCATTCGTTACATGGCAGCGTATAAAGGAGCTCGTATTTCTAAGTTGGCCTTGTTCGGAGCAGCAGCTCCGATTTGGACACAACGAGACAATTTTCCTTACAATCTTCCACAAAGCGCTGTGGATGATTTAATCACATTGAACAATCAGGACAGACCAAAGCTTTTAGCAAATTTTGCCAAGATATTCTCTGCCACAGAAGCCGCGTTAAATAAAGGTATAGGCAGTTGGCTGAATGCGATTAATTTAAGCGCCTCATCTTATGCAACAGCGCAATGCTTGGTCGCTTTGCGTGATACAGACCTGAGAAGTGATTTGAAGAAAATTACTATTCCGACATTGATTATGCACGGCAAAAAAGATAAAATATGTTCTTTCGATCTGGCTGAACAGATGAAAGCAGGAATCTCCAATTCACACATTGTTGCTTTTGAAAATAGCGGACATAGCTTGTTTCTGGAAGAGACACATAAGTTTAATGCAGAGCTGATCAAATTTGCGGGAAACTGAGTTGAAATATCAACTTGATTATGAATAAACTTGGAGTCTGAGTGCAATGTTTGTCAGTTCGTCAAACAAAAAAGGAGAAGCTGTTAAACTTCTCCTCGTTTTCTGGTGACCCAGCTGGGATTCGGACCCAGGACCCTTCCGTGAAACGGAATGCTCTGCCAAATTTAGCTACTGAGTCCTCTCGATTTTGGAATCGAACTTCAAAACAGATAACTAATCCGTTTTTGTAATACAATCATATTCAATACTATACAATTAATTATATAGTAGTAAAAGAGAATCAGAAAATAAGGTTTTTCCAGGTAGGAAAAGGTTCATGCAAAGGTACAGAGATACAACAAGTGCGGAAAAAACCTTATTTACCTTTTCCCCAACCTAAGTAGCAAAAAGAATTCCCCACACAAAAAAC
>JAATGF010000009.1 GCA_015654795.1 Bacteroidales bacterium | reverse complement strand
TTTAAGAGTCCTGCATAACGAATATTTCACAATACAGATCTCTTCAGATGAGCCGATCAGTTCAATCATCTGTTTGCAATAATTACCTGCCTCATTGATGATTAATTTATGATAATACTTGGTTTTACTGTTAAAGCAGCGATAGAAATCAATTTCATAAAGCGACTGAACCCCATGTTCGCATGGTTTCAGTACCCTGATGATCTGTACAAATTTCTCATCATGCTTGTTGCAATCAAGCCACGGACGTAAATTACCCCTGATAATTCGCTCAAATAGGATAGGTTGGTTATTCATAAGTTTGGATTTTTTCAGTTAACTCATTCTCACTAATCTCTTTGTACCAATTCGTCAAAATTCGTGTAATCATTAGCGATCACTCATCATTTATAACTCATAATTTTTCATTCCCTTGTACCAATTCGTCAAAATTCGTGAACTGAAGGTCAGTGAAACTAAATCATCACTGATCTCTAATAATTCGTAATCCATGCGAAATATAAGTTAAAAACATATAAATTATTAATAACTAATCTTATTTTCAACTCTCAATTCGGATTATCATAGTTCATTTATTTCCATGCGTAAATAATTTCTGTTTTGCAGTATATGATAACTTTTTCATACGACGTTATTGCTGACAGCGGATAGTCTTGGCTTGTTGAAAAGTTCAGGTTTGCAACAAAATGGTGCGCATTGAGGCAGTTAATTGTTTTAGCCAGGACAAAACATTTTTCATCAAAGATTGCTATCCTGCTACAGTAATACTGGTAAGATTCCGGGTTCTCGATAAAAAATTGCTGTGCCTGTGAGATCATCTTTTTTAAGTATTTCTTCTGTGCCCTTGTGGTCGTAACACGCTGTAGGGTTTCTATTTCAATTTATAAGCAAATCCATATAGACCGTTCTTCTGTTATTTGCGAACACTTAATCAGCATGTTTTCCGAAAGCCTGACACCATTACTCATTTTTCAATCATCACCTTTTCAATCTCTTCCAACAATTTCCCTCTGGTTTCAACCAAGTATTTTTTGATGACAAAAAAATCTGTAAAGCAGATGAATGATGTCATAAATCCAAAGGGTCCATGATGTACCAATTCCTTTATTCAGAATTGGGAAGGTATAACTGTGAAAATGATCAGAACTAAAGACAGAAAACTGTAATAAACATAGCGGCCCCTCTGATCCGGTTTGAAAACATTTCGGAAAGCAGAATCCAAACAATGGGTGCCAGCGAAAAGGAGTAAAGCAATGACCAAAACGTTTAAGGTCAGTACATGAAACCCGCTAAAATGCGGCATATAGCTTAGTCCGATCAGGACGTAACTCCCAGCCAGCCCCAGTGAACCGATCAAAAGCAATATTTTCCGGCCATATTTATCTACTATACCAATGGCAACAAACGTGAAAATCATCATTACAGCCCCAGTGATGGCAATATTGAGCATCACCCCTTTTACATCTCGAACCTGGCAACTTAAAATATGTCATTGGCATAGGATTATAGTATTGATGCGCCACCATTGTTGGGAGAAGGCCAAGAACATTCCCAATCCCAGGGATCTTCAACACCCTTATCGAACAGTTCACGAAAATGGACACATCTAATCTCGTTTTAAAGCGATGTCTCGATCTGAACCAACTCTTCTCGGGCATAATTCTCTCCGCTAATCTTTTTCAATACTTTAAAAGCATTGGCACTGTTATCACTTTTTACCAATCATCGCGGACTTTCGGGGATCAGCATTGAAAAGGTAAAAAAACAGGACAGCCGGAACAGCGCAGACTGCATACATCTAGCGCCATCCGATCCGCCTGCTCTAACTTTCAATAATCTAAGTGGTCGTGGTATTGTCGGCATTACGTGCGATGCCGATATCAGTCAGTTGACCAATTGGGTGACCTAAACGCCTTTACCAATATTTTTATTCGTTTACTTGCGAACTCCTATTCAGGAGAAAACGGTTCCACACGAATATTATCGAACAAATTTTGATTGTATGTACTTGCAATGAAAGCCATACCCTTTAAACCTGATTTATCTGAAATAGTCGTCAATTTTTTTCCATCTACAAAGCCGGTAATTTGGTCGCCTTTCATTTCCAAACGGAGATGGTGCCAATCCGAAGGCTTGAATTCCTCGATTTGGCCCGAAGCGAGTGTAGTGTATTGCCAGTTTAGTTGCCAGCGACCATCGCTTGTGAGGATCCATCGAACTCCCAGCTTACTGCGTTCGGCATAGCGCCCACCTATCTCAACATCGCCGCCTGCAAGTAAAACATCGCTTTCAATAGCATAATCTTCCCAATTAAGGTCACCCAAAAGCGTGTGTGGCTTCAACAACCAGTTGTTATACCATAAAATTCCCTGCTCAGGCACGATCTGTTTCAGGCACATTCCCCCCTCAGGAGATTGACAGGTCTCGAAAGTACCTTTCTGATCAGAAAAATAGCGTGGTGTTTCACCAGATGAATAGCTTTCAAAATCCTCGGTATATGGAAATGGAAAAGGTTTACTTTCCGGCACAACACCATGAGAACCTTTTACTTGTCCGGTGGTACTGGTTAAAGTATAAATCGCATCCGGTTCCAGTTCAATTTCTACAGAACCATTTTTCAATTTTAGTGTTTTTTGATTGATGAATTGGTCTTTTTCAGTTGATTTCCAAACATAAACAGTACCTGTTTTAAGCCCTTCACCTATAGCTATTTTTACTTTCTGCTTTTCATCGGTAACCATGATAACCGACCAATCGCCGGTTTTCGGATTCCGCATGGCCACGTGGCTGCCTCTCCACGTAACCGGGTCAAATTGCCCGCAAGCTGCATCCATATATATCCAGCCTGGCTCAGCAAACTGGGTGGTGTGAGCCACCGCCCATACTGCCGGCCATACGGCATAGTGACCGTCCCATAGCGAGTCGGCCTGCATTGCTCCAGTGTTAGGCCAAGGAATTTGGTTGTAGATACCGTCAAAAGGGCACCAAATCTCGTATTTTGTGATCCGGTCACGCGTATATACTTTGTTCATCAACCGGGCCAGATAGAGAGCACCTTTTCCACCCCACTCTTCCCCTGACTGGCTCCATTCCTCGCTTGCCCATAACGGTTTGCCTGATTGTTTGGCTTTGGCTGTTGCATCACGGCCTGCTTTCTGGTCGATCTCCCAAGGCTCACGACCATCCACATAGTGGTAACCAACTGCATTAATCAAGTGGTTAAACTCAGGATTCTTTTCAAGCTCATCAAATACCTGCCAATACGCTGAGTCATCATCTGGTGCCTGGAGCTTGACTTTTGAAAACCCGTGGGCATCTAATGTTGGACGCAAGTATTTGGCTATCCAATTCAAATTGGTTCCCATTTCGTTTTGGGCAGCAGAAACCCAGTTCATCTCCAACCCATAGTGTTTCCGGGCAACTTCCAGAAAAGCAACAAACCAATCAGCAGACTCCTGGGAAAAACGATTGCCAACCCAACTTGGATAGGCCCAAGGAAGACAGTCCAGTATGATCTCCGGGTTGCGTTTGCGCGCCTCTGCCATTAACCAGAACTCGTAACCACGAGGTTTAGGGTCAAGCAATTCCTCGCGGGTGATAGCATGAGAAGGTTCACTACCACAAGTGGAATTCTCTCCACTGCCAATTTCAACTTTGAGATGCTGAAAACCTGCACCAAATTTGGGTTTGAAAAGAAAATCAAGCACCTCGGAGCGTTCCTTTTCGGGGTAATCAATCAGATTACGACTGGAAGCCCCAGCGCTGACAGCTCCAATCCCTTCAAAAACTCTACCTTTATCATTTGCATTTAAAGAGATTGTTGTTTGTGCATTAATATTCGGCATAATCAAGAGCATTGCTATAAGGCAAAATATGTATTTTTTCATCGGCAAATAATTTTTTTAATGGTTTAATTCAAAAGCAAGTGTGACATTTTAAATATTTTGTATGATTAAAATTTATTTATAATTTGGTTAATTTGTTCTTCAGTCAGTGACACTTTCGGATTAAAATCTACCTCTCCATATATTTCATCAAGCATGTTAACAACTGACGAGCTTCAGATCGATTATAAAACTCATTTACTAAATCAGCAACCCTAATCAATAATTTGCCAATGCTGTTATCGGTTAATTTTTTGATTGCGACTTTCGTCTGTCAGGGAAAGCGAACAAGACAATCACAAATTTAAATAACAATGATATCAATTATCTGAAATAATTGATATTTCCGCGAGCGATGCAATAGGGCTTGCAGGATTGAAGCCACTAACAGCGACCAATTTAACAAACTTTGTTTCCACTGACTTAGAAAACAGAATAGTTTTTAAACTCTCATCATAACTAAAAGTTCCTTTAGCTACGGGGTCTCCCCAATTTTTCCCATTGTTACTGACATAGACAACATAGTCCTTGATCCAACCATCGCGCCTGATATTTTTCCCATCAATTGCGGGAGTTTGTGCAGGCAAACAATTAAGTCCGGATAATTTCTTTGACTTGTTAAGTTCTAAAACGAGTTCATGAGGAAAGTTTGGTGCAGGAGCTTTACTCTGACTTTGCCAACATGAAATAGGATCACCGTCAATGGCATTCTCTGGCCGGAAAGTCTGCCTCCTTCCAGAGGCATCGAAACTATCTGAACTGATACTTGAAAAATCAGATACGAAAAGTTTATCTAGCGTTTTCTGAGTCAATTCCTGAGTTGGCTTGAAATCTGCAGAACCCGTATAAGCATATAAACTAGCCAAAAATTGGCGAGAGGCAGCATCATCTGGAACACTTGCCGGATTAATTCCACATACCAACAGTTTTCCACTGCCAACTTTCGCCTCGAATACAACACCAAGTTTATCATTCCGTTCAAAATTATCGATGACCTGAACAATTGGTCTAAAGGAAGCAGGAGTCTCATCCAATATAAAAAAACGTGAATGCTCCATTAGATTATACCACTGCCAATTACTGTAATTTTCTGTTGGAAATCTTGCGAAAAGTGGGTGATTTGGATCACACAATATTCCCATTGTATTTGGTCTCTGCGTAGGAAACCAAACAGGACTCCAGAATACAGGCAGAAATCTACCGAGGAAAGAGGTTGGTGTATTTGTTGTGTTTGCAAAAAATACAACTTTTTTACCCTTTTCAAGCATCTCTTTCGCTACATTCCACTTATCACAAACCGTTACGGCTGCAGACGGCTGCGGTGCGACATTGGTTGGATAAACCCAAATATTCCAATCGTTGCTAAATTTTGTTCCATCCAATGAAATTGTTACGGTAAGTTTACAAGGAGCTGTAGCTGAAGCCAACGAAGCATTTATTTCGCCAAGAGCAGTTAATTTACCTGTTGGTACATTAATCGTTTTTAGTTTTCCATTGGCGACTATTTTGCCATGTTCATCTTTGATGGTCCAAATCGCTTGTTTGTTAAAAAGATCAGCAAAACCGAAATGTGCAAGATCAACTGTTGCTTTAAATGGTTCATCGCTGGTGTAAGTTCGCTTTGATATGTGTAAGAGAGGAACCGTTTGTGAACAGAATCGGCGAAATGCTTCAGGTGTGATAAACCCTTTCGATTTCCAAAAAGCATCAAGCGGTCCAACCAATGCGGTTCCTTGAGTCGGATAGTCATGTAAATCCAACAATGCAAAGCCCCCATAACCAGGTGTTCGCAACAATACCTCAATTTCTTCCTTATACAACAAAGTGGCGAATTTGCCGCTTGCCTGAATATATTTTGGAGCCAGGTCAAGCTGATGTTTTTTTTCTAAATCATCGCGGATCATTTCAAAATTCTTCAAAGCCATGACACCGCTCCATTTTTTAATTTCTTTAAAATCAGGATAATACATCCATTGTCCAATTTCGTGGCCAATAGTGGGGCGATTGTCTTCATCCACAATGTCCTTTAGGTCTCGACTTGTCCCCTGACCACCTATGCCTCGCCCTTGTGGCGTAACTGTAAACTGGCGGTTTTCTGTTTTCTGTGCATTTGAAGCTGAAGAATATAGATGGCGAGAATCCTGTTGGATCAACATATTAACCCAGCGCGATAGCAATTCATCATTTCCCCCATATTCATTACCGAGCGTCATCGAGCAAAAGGATGGATGATTGCCATAGGTGTCCACGATTCGCTTAAGCTCCTTCTCAATGAATACGTCACGCACCATGTCTGAGCCAGCAGACACATTTGCCTGTGGAGCTTCAGCTTGAACAAGAATGCCTTCAATATCAGCCGCAGTAAAAGCCGCATCAGGCGGACACCAGGAATGAAAACGTATGTGATTTAACCCATATGATTTCATAGTTTTGTATATATGTTGCCATGCCTTCACGTCAGTTGGCGGATAACCTGTTAGTGGCCAAACCGAGCATTCCAGAGTACCACGCAGAAAAATAGTTCGACCGTTCAAAGCAAATTGTGTGCCTTTTGTTGAGAACTCTCTCATCCCAAATCGGACAGTGCGTTCATCGTCGCCGAGTTTCACCGTCACCTTGCTCAGGTTCGGCGCAAACTCGTCCCACAACTTCGCGCTGTTCATATCCGTTTCTATTTCTATCTGCCCTCCTTTTGCATCCCAAGTAACAGTTAAGCTTTTTCCGCCAATGTTGAGCATGCCGCTGCCTGACTTGCCTGTCGCGTTGCCTATCCGCACCTTCACAAGTGCGGTTTTCTTCGCGATATTGGGATAAACTTGCACGTCGTCTATCCACACCGGCGACGTAGCACCTAATTCAATGCGACCGACAATGCCGTTCATGTTGCCCCAGGTACCACCAAAAAGTGCCGAGACGAAACGGCCAAGATTCAGTTTCACAGTGTTATCCACGCAGATCGTAAGTCGATGCTTGCCTGGCTTAATGTCAATACCAAAGTCGTAAACATGTGGTGAAATAAGGCTTTCCTGTGTCCCGACGTATTTATCGTCGATCCACACTTTGGTGGTCCAGCGACAGCGTTCCAGAAAAAGCGTAACACGTTTGCTTTTCCATGTGTCAGGTATTTCAATATCGCGCTGATAGTAGGCTGGTCCGGCATAATCGGATTTGCGGTAAGGGCCTTCAAGAGTAGTCTGGCTAGTATTTTCTGGTCCAAGGCCTGCGTCATCTATTGTGCCAGGTAGAAGAATTTTTCCAGGCAATACACGAGCAAAAGCCTGATTGTTTGTATCAGCAATCTCAAACCTCCATTCACCGGCGAGCGAAATAGGTTTTTCTTTTGCCTTTGATGCAAAACTAAAAGTACAGAAAAGAAAAACTAAAAAAAGTTGTTTCATTTTTGTGATTTTTTTTATTAACGACAAATCTTCAGAAACAAACATAGGTTGTAATTAACGATAGGAAGAGCTAAAATGTTGCACCCATATCAGCCTGGATAGGCCAACCAGGATTTTGATAAATTGGAGATGTTGTTACGTCAGCACCATCACCTGATGTAATTAAGAAGTGTTGAACAGCTATTGGACTTAGGTAATGAGCCATCGCCCATTTATATCCATTATACACCAACGCAGTACTTGTTTTTTGGTATAACCTTAAATAAGGGCTTAGCGCGGGATCAGATACTGTGCTTTTATCACCGATTCCATATTTAAGGTCAGACGCGTTATACCAATATTGCATCGGTCCCCATATTTTAAATCCTTCAATGTGATAGGGAGTAGTTATCATCTGATCCATAGCTCTCCATCTGCGTAAATCCATCCAGCGAAAACCTTCACCTATTAACTCGCAACTACGTTCACGACGGATATTATATAATGTTTTATCAATTAACTTACCAGCAGAATAAGCACTCCAATTATTTAATGCTTCTTTAGACATGTCAGTTGCATCTATTGTTTTTTGAAAATCAGTATCAACACCGGCTCTGGCTCTGATTTGTTCCCAGTATGATTTCGCGGTTCCATCAAGGCTCCCATTCTTCTCATAGCTAGCCTCTATATAATTGAGATAAGCTTCCACTGCCCTAAATACAATGCTTCCAACATAGCTTCCAGTATATTGCGAACCCTGTTTTTCATCAAAATTATTTCCTTTATTGCTAACGTACCCTGTCGGTTGGTCATGGTTACCTAATAAATTCATAAAATCAGGAGTTAACACAATTGGTGTACTATGATCCCCTGCAGCGTTTGGATATACAATATTCATTTGACCACGTTCAGTCAGGAATAACCAGCAACGTCCGTCTCTGTTTTGGTTCATTAATGCTGTGGAATCATCTCCAGCATATCCAGATCCAGAAGCATATATAGGTAACCCATTTTTCATAAGGAAGTTATCAGCAAAACCTTTAGTCCAACCACAACCACCTCCTTGTTGAATACTATATCCAATATCGTTAGTTACGCCCTGTGCCTGGCTAAATTGTCTCCACAAAAGTACCTCCTTATACGGGGACATGTCCTCCTGACTAAACATCCTACAATAAGGATTAGCATCACTTGCAACTGCAAAATCCCAATTAGCTGTTTGTAGTTGTTGAGTCATCGAATTCTCAACAAGTAGGACTGAACCAGCAACAGCTTTTGAAGCATCCATTGCCTGAGATAAGAAAAAATCAATTTCGCCATCAATATTCCCAGATGGGAAAGTATATGCCGTATTGTAATCCTTATCTTTCCCTGGCCAACCTTGGCCATTAGGTACAAATGCAGTACTCTTGAAATATTTCAACCATGTTGCTGTATAAAGTGCAACCCTTGATTTAATCAGTTGTGCACAAGGTTTTGACAATCGATTATTTTTCCCGTCAGGAGAAACCGATTTCATCAACATGGTTGCAGAATCAAGATCTGAGATTATGAAACGGGCAACTTCATTCATCGGAGCCCGCTTACTTGCCTCTGTCAAAACCTGCTTGTCATCGGGAAGTGCTGACCTGATAATTGGGAAATCGCCTAATGCCTGTAGCTTTTTAAAATAAGCCCAGCCCCTGAGAAAATACATCTCACCAATATAATGGTTAACGTTATCAACATTACCGGTAATCTTGCCTTCTTTCCATCGAGGTAACACTGTCTGCAAAAAATAATTACATGAATAGATATCCGTAAACGACCAGTCTCCACCCGATTGTGGAACTTTGTATTGACCGGGAGCATAAATATTGCTATAGCCCCTGGTTGCCTGTACATCAGTATTTCTATCCAGATTAAATGCTCCATATACTGTAAAATCACTGGTATATCTATTTATTGTATAGGCACTTAATTGAGCTTCGTCCCATAAATAATTTTCAGGGGTAACCGTTGATAGTGGAGCCCTGTTCAGAAAATCTTCTTGACAGGAATTAAAAAGTATTGCTATGAGAATGACTCCCATTTTTATAGTGATATTTGCTATTGATTTCATATTTACAAATTTTTAGAAGGTTACATTTACACCGATAGAATAGACTTTACTTAATGGGTATAGGTTTCCACCCCATCCGCCATCCACAGTTTCAGCATCAAACATTGCATTCATTTTGGTCATTGTAAATAAATTTTCACCTGAGAAATAAACCCTAAATTTCTGAATTGCAAGCTTTTTAGAAATTGATGAGGGAATTGTATATCCAATTTGCAGGTTCTTTAAGCGTATATAAGCAGCATTTAGCAGATATCTGGTCTGAATTTGTTTATTTTTAGTATTATCAAAAATTGGACGAGGGTAATACAATACTTCGGTAAATAATGGTATAAATATTTGATTATCACCAAAATAAGTGGTCTAAAATTTGGATATAACCCTGAAAATCAGTATCTTGAAAGATTATTCAGTAATATAACAAGAATGATCTCCAGGGTTGGTTACAA
>JAATGF010000131.1 GCA_015654795.1 Bacteroidales bacterium | reverse complement strand
TTTAAGAGTCCTGCATAACGAATATTTCACAATACAGATCTCTTCAGATGAGCCGATCAGTTCAATCATCTGTTTGCAATAATTACCTGCCTCATTGATGATTAATTTATGATAATACTTGGTTTTACTGTTAAAGCAGCGGTAGAAATCAATTTCATAAAGCGACTGAACCCCATGTTCGCCTGGTTTCAGTACTCTGATGATCTGTACAAATTTCTCATCATGCTTGTTGCAATCGAGCCACGGACGCAAATTGCCCCTGATAATTCGCTCAAATAGGATAGGTTGGTTATTCATAGGTTTGGTTTTTTTTAGTTAACTCATTCTCACTAATCCCTTTGTACCAATTCGTCAAAATTCGTGAACCGAAGGTCAGTGAAACTAAATCATCACTGATCTCTCACATAATTCGTAATCCATGCGAAATATAAGTTTAAAACATATAAATTACCAATAACTTATCTTCAACTCTTAATTCGTATTATCATAGTTCATTTCCTAACTATATAAATTTATTGGTCAGACTCAAATTTCAAAAACAAAATGAATTGAGATTTGTTAGTTGAACGAATCCCAATAGCAAAGTATATCGGGATAAATGAGTTTAATACTCCGTTGCTTGCAACGAATAAGAAAACTTTTCCTATGGATGCCTCGATAGCTTGCTGTAGTAGTTCAATTATAGATTATTTGATAAACACATTTTTTACCGCATCTAGATAACCATATCCGTAAATATTATCCGGCATAAGATAACTTGATTCGGTCCATTCGTTCCAACTGTTTATGGTAATTAAAGGAGTCTGATTAGGATGTGTATCCACATAGTTCTTAGCTACTCTTAGGGCTTTTTCGAAGTTTTCAGGCGTATTGTTTTTCACTACTCCCGATCTGACCATTTCAAAACGCGGATTATTGTCCCAACCAACTGAAACATGTGGATAATAAGGAACCTGAAATTCGCTGTCCAAAATATTCCATTCCTTTTTTACATCTTCCATAATTTCGAGGTAGTCTCTGTCGATATTATTAACAAAATGCACAAACTGGTAATGAGTCAGCCCATCAAAACCTAATTGCTCAACTACCTGTTGTTGTGTCCCCACGTTATCCCCAGCAATTCCTGTTACGTCACTACCACTCGGACGCAAAGTCAATTGAAGATCTAGTCCCTTAAAACCAGCCTTTTTAGTTTCTTCTCGGAACCAATCTAACGCCTCTCTTGTTTTCTTGACACTTCCTAAACCTCGGATTAAAATATTCAAATCATAAAACATAAAGCAAGGCTTTCCGTCAACTTTGTAATAAGAAGGTTGTGAAAAATACTTTTCAATCACCCTGTGGCAAATTTTTTCAAATTGCTTCCTGTCTACTGCTCCTTGCCAGATAAGCGCATCATTGGGTTTCCCGGCATTTCGCTTATCCCAAGTTAAATTTACATCGTGGTTTGCCCACATCAGGTAAAACTTTACGCGGTTGTTATTCCTGGCTTTTAAGTAGCCGTTGTCCAACTGGCCTTCTAAAAAGGGCATCCCATCAAACCAGTACCAATCGAAAATAAATACGTTGACCCCATGGTCGGCGGCTGCATTGATTTCCATCTCAGCCACATAGGGGTCAGCTTCGTTGATGTAACCCCATAAGGGATATCTAGGCTGTTCATGGCCTTCAAACTTAGCCTTATTACTAATAACTGTTTGCCACTCACCAATTCCATCGGGCCAGAAGATTTTGGCCCGATCATCAGGATGATAGGAGGGCCATACATATGCGGCTATGTCATAATGCTTGTTGGTTGGGGTACTTGAAGACTTATTATCGTTGCCCGCATAAATCAGGCTTCCTATTATTAATTGGCAGATTATTGACCACCAAATTTTTCTTAAAACTTTTTTTCCCATTATCGATGATTTATTCTTAAATATCTAATTTGAATTTTTTGAACCGGAGATATTCCGATTTGTCATAGGCAGATCAATTGCGGTCAAATTAGTTTAACTCCGCGGTTTGTCTCTTCAGTTTTTCTTCGCCCATGGAGGGTGCATGCCCCCTTTTTAGCTGATAGTTGGGCTATGTGAACGCACCTCTCCTACACCCCCCCGTATTGGTATCCATATTTCCCTCCTTTCTGTTATTATGCCGCCTCGATGAGCCTGTCAAGCTCTTCCCCCAGTCGGCTTTATAAAAATGGTGTTCATACATTCTCAATTCTATTTGATGCCCGCTGCTGGTTATTTTAGCAGGGACTGCAATTAACAAATCAGTAAATGCCCTGTGTTCCTGTTTTTGAACCTGCTTTTCTTTTGGCGCATCATCACCGACACATTATAGGCCAAAACACCAAGTTGCCAGAGAATGTTGTTTTTCCAAAAGTTATCGGTCAGCGTGCTTCCAGCCATTACATGGCCTTTTACCTGTTCGATCCATGTTTCGCTGACCGAATGTAGCTTGTGAAGTTCGTGCAACCCAGTGGCATCCAGATCAAGATTGCTTAAGTAGCAGACGAATTCATAAACCGGAACAAGTTGTTTTGGCTATTCGATCGTAATTTCTTTTTGTCCCGGTTCCACTCCGTCTGCGAAAGCTTTTACCACAATTTTTCCCGGACTGACAGGTTTTATGGTGGCCAGTATGCGCCCTTCGAAAGCATTGCGATGATCGGTTTTATACATTTCGTGGCTCGACTGGTTACCCGAGTCCAGCCCAATCAGTTCACCAGCGCCTTCCACTACAATACGGATGCTGCTTGTGGCTTTGGGGCAGCGAACACCATTTTTGTCGGTTACCTCAATGGGGATGTACAGTAATTCGCCACTGGCAAGGTCAACTGTTTCCTTGTCGGGGAATAGCGCCAGACGGCTTGCATTTCCGGCTGTTTGAAGCACATGTTCGTCCACCTTCTTCGAGTGGTTAATGGCTATAGCCTTTAATGTTCCAGGTTTGTAATCTACATGATATAAGGCGTAATAGTTGCTTTTGTTGACTTGTTTTCGCCCCAGGCTTTTGTCGTTGAGAAATAGCTCAACCTCATCGCAATTGCTGTACACGAAGACGGAATCCGTTTCCCCTTTTCCAAAATTCCAGTGTGAAGCTACATCGTAGCAGTTCCACTGAAAACTGTTTTTCTCCTTGAGGTTCACGGCGATATGAACCATGGGTGTTTCCGACCAGTAGCTCTGGCGGATATAGTAGGTTGGTTTTTCGAAACCGGCCAGATCGATCAATCCCCATTCCCAGCCTTTGCGGGGCCACTTGATGGCTTCGCCCATGTAGTCGATACCAACCCATAAGAATTCTCCGGTAACATACAGATTATCGCGCACAGCCAGCCAGTTTTTCAGGTTGGGATACGTTTCTGTTCCCAGAAAAATCCGGTTGGGGTAGGTTTTATGCTCATCAGCGTACAAATTGGGAAAATAGCGGTCGACGTAATTGTATCCAGCCAAATCCATCGTGTCTATGAACCCCGACTGATTGGCAAACGGCGACCAGTCGCACGCGGCTACCACTGGACGGGTCGGATCGACTTCCCTGACCCAGTTTTTTAAGCGGGAAAGCTTGGCTGGACCTTCCGGGATACGCTGATCGGGCACTTCGTTTCCTGCCGAGTAGATGAATACCGCTGGATGATTGCGGTCGCGTAAAACCATATCTTTCAAATCGGTTTCGGCCCACTGGTTGAAAAACAGGTGATAGCTGTAGGGCCGCTTGCCCTCAGGATTTTCGGAGTAGCCCCACTCCCAGGTGGTATTCCATTCATCAAAAGCTTCGGCCATCATGTAAAAGCCCAGTTCGTCGCAAATGTCAATAAAAACCGGATCGGCAGGCCCGTGGACCCGAGCGGCGTTGCAGCCCATCGCTTTGAGTTTTCGGAGCCGGTAGCTCCATACATCTTTCGGCACAGCCGTTCCAAACGATCCGGCATCCTTATGTAGGCAAACTCCTTTAATGATGGTCTTTTGCCCGTTGACCAACATTCCGTCTTTGCTGTTGAATTCGATTTTCCGGATGCCTACATTTTGCGTTTCCTCATCAATAACTTTCCCCTCAATGATCAACAGATTCTTCAGTTGGTACAATGAAGGCGAAATGTGCGACCACAACTTCGGACTTTCAACTTGCATTTCCAAAGAGCAGTGCATCGACGCGTAATCAGTCAACTGTTGTGTGGTTTCGGCCACGGCTTTTACCTGACCGTCGGAACCGATCAGTTGCGAAACCACCCGGCATGGTTTGACTGTCCGTTTGATGTCTTCGGGACGGGCCTGAAAATTAACAACCTGACTTTCAGGATAGTTGTACGAAACAATGTTAAGGTCGATTTTCAGCGTTGCTTTGTTTCCCGTCAGGTCTTCTGTCCGGAAGAAGGTTCCGTTTGCCTTGAAATGTTGTTGCGGTTTTACCAGCAGGTACACATTCCGGTTTATTCCTGAACCTGGGTACCAGCGGCAACTGGGTTCCAGCGAATGATCAACTTTCACTGCAATCAGGTTTTTGTCCTGCCCATATTTCAGGTAAGGGGTGAGGTCATACTCAAAGGTGCTGAATCCGTAAGGACGGTTTGCCAGGTATGTTCCATTGATATACGCCGTACTGTTCATGTAAACCCCGTCAAACCGGATTGAAATACGCTTTCCCTTCAGGGATTCGGGCAGTTGAAATGACTTGCGGTAACAGCCGATGCCATTTTTTAAAAAACCTCCTGATTCACCAGCCGGATTTACTTCGTCGAAAACTCCTTCAATAGCCCAGTCGTGGGGCAGCTCAAGAGTACGCCACGATTGATCATCAAAATTGGGAGTCATGAAACCGGGGACTTCACCCAAATGAAATTTCCAGTTCAGGTTGAAATTGTTGCTTCTTCCGAATTCTGTGGGGTTGGCAAAAACCTGGGTGAAAATGAAAACAGTCAGAAAAAATAATATGGTTCTTTTATTCATTATTTAGATAATAGCTTAAAGGAGATGAGGCACAAAAAAACAGTTATTAGTAATAATTCTATCTTCATTTCAATATTCTTAATTTAAAGAAATATTTGTTTGTTTATCTTTATTTACCAATCATAAAATTGATTTAATGAGCGAAAGAATCGATTTAATTTCCTAATCGTTTGCTTACAAGGCAGGTTTAAGTCCTTCCCATTTTACCACCCATGACCCGTCCTTTGGAAAGCCAGGTGCATTACGATTTGGCGCACCATCCCATCCGGCGGCCATCATTGCAACGGCATACAAAAGTCCCCCATTTCCAGGTAAATATGGACATGGCCCTCCAGTACAAACACCTCGTTCGTCATAGTAATTCTTGGATCCAGCATCTTTAAGTAAGGCATCAATTGCAATATTTGGTTCGCTCAGACGAGCAGCAGCCATGGCGGCCCAAGGGAAATCCCATCCCCAACCACGGCGCCAGTCCCAGGTCGACCAAATCTTGAGCAAGGTACGATGAGCTGTTTCGCGATCAACATTTTTTAATGGTGGAAGCATTCCAAAAACACCAATCGGATCGGGATGTTCCCATGCGCGTTTCGTAAAGGTATCATGCCATTCTGCTGAATGTACAAAAACACCATTATCTACTGGCAAAGAAGCAAGATGCTCTATGACCTCATCCCAATGCTTATTACGCGCCAAACCCATCCTTTCGCGCCAAACCTGCGCCTGATTGAGTCCCCAGTTCCAGTATGCCAGATCAAAGACATCATCCTTGGTAATTCCTTGTTCGCTGGGTGGCATGACAGGATATAGATGGTAGATGCCGGTTTGTTTGTCAAGCACTGGGTAGTCGGCCATGTGCTCCGCTGTTCCTTCCACAATTTCGTCCCATTTATCGAGTGTAGCACGGGTCGGATGAAGACGATAGTCCAACTCTGCAAAAAAGATTGGGTGAGGCTCTTTCCAAAGAAGAACCTGATTTCCTTCCCAAGGAGCACTGCGACCTTCGGGGCCAACAGATTTAGGCCATTTAAGCCCCTTATAACCAAGTTGCTGTGCCAATTTGCGTGCAACAGGAATAAAACGTGTGTAGCATTCCAGTGCACTATCGGCCATATTCCATCTATCCCAGAGGGCATAATGTGCCAGATGCCACCAGACCATCTCCATATGAAATTGACTACGCCACGGATCAAGTCCCATAAGGCCTGCCTCTGCAGAAGGAAAACTTCCAGCCGATTGTACAGCCATTAAATATTGTGACAAAACTATTCTACGTTCAAGTTCCCTCCATCTGGGATCCTTACTTTCTGAAAGATCAATTGCACCTCCGCTAGTCCAGAATCTAGGCCAATATAGCTTGCACGCATTAGATGTTTCCTTGAAATCCGGAATATTTGATTTGATAGGTTTGTTCGAAAAGGCACAGGTAAATCCCAGTGATCCGGCCCCTTGACTTACAAGTTTCCATGAATTGAGGCTATTTACTGAAAACGACTTCAATTCACTACCCACACTCCAATCTATAGACGTATAATAAATAGTTGAATCAATCTCACGGGAAAAATCACAACGTCTATCTATTTGAGATTCAGAAACAATAATTGTTTTATTGTTTTTAATGCGTTCAAAATCTCCTACCCAGGCTTTGTCTCCCTGTAACGATGGATAAGGAAAATCAATTGCCACCCCAAGCTCCCCATTTTTAATTAATGGAGACTCAATCCGCACAGAAACCATATCTGCATCAGGATTTACGCATGTTGTGACATGTACAGGTTGACCGTTTACAGTAAAATTCGATGTTAAAAGTCCAGACCATAAATCAAGAGTTCGTGATATCCCTTGTACCTCTTCTGGCTTTAATTCAATGCCATCCGACCTGACCAAACGAATCCGTCCAAGGTTGAAAATATGTGGATTATCAAACATCCACGAGCGGATTTTTGAGTTTTTAGGCCAGTAAACATCAGGGCCAGTGTTACGCCCATTCTGAAATGTTCCTGTTGATGAAACTTGATCCGGTGTTACACCATCCGGGAACGGAGATGTATGCCAACCCCAGTGTGACATTGTATTACCACCAAAAGTCTGAAGTCCTGTACCATCACTATTGAAGCAAAACTCACCATTTCCAAGGGGAATCTGCCCATTCAAATCATTCCAAACAATATTATGTCGAGTTACTAAGGCTTGTCGGTCAATCGGTTTCTCGGGGCTTACCGCGAGGGATTGCTTCCATGAAGCAATTGCTAAAATCAGATAGAAAAAAACCACTATGGTAGTTTTAGTCTTTATATAATCTCTTAGTTTCATCTTTTATATTTAATGCTCTCTCTTATAAATAATTACTTTCTATTCCGTTTCAATAATTCTAAACTTGACCAATTTTCATAATTGAATACATCAAAAGTCATTCTAAACAGTTTACTATTCTCATTGTCTTATTTCATTAATGATAAATCTATATTCTCGCACTTTTCTCTCTTCCGCTGCTTTTTTATTTCGAGACATGTCGATCCTATGGAATCGAGTCTCCATTTTAAACGCCAAATTCCAAAGTGATAAAAAAAGTTTTGGTACTGTTTAATTATGCAATAGGCTAAACAAACATCAACACAAGCAAAATAATTGAGATAAAGCATATCTCTCTTTTGTAATAATTATTCAATTCACGGCTTTTCCTTTTCGGTGAAATTTTCGCAATAAATTGAAATACAAAATCTTATTATAAGTAAATCTTTAGAGGTGTATTCCAATGGCTCTTCTTTGTATCAAAAAACAAATATTTTGATACTACCTCGTCTAATATACAACGAGGTAGTTTACTAAAAAGTGAGATTATTTTACAATATAGTCAATATCCCATTAACAAATATTAGTAACCGGGATTTTGAGTAAGTGTTCCTTTACTTCTAGTAATTTCAGCAAATGGTATAGGAAGCAAATAATGCTTATCTGCAAAACTACGAGTCAATAAATTCACAGTTTCGTAAGTTTTTGACCCCACATCCCCAAGCTTTGTAATTCTAATCGCTAAAAGATTTTTATTCTCTGTTACCGTTGCTATTTTCCATCTTCGAACATCAAAAAATCGGTGCCCTTCAAAAGCAAATTCAATCCTGCGTTCATGATAAATTGCTTGTCTTAATGCATTGCCAGTAGCTGAGATTGGGGGCATATCAACCCCATTTCTGGAACGGATCATATTGAGGTAAGTCCGGGCTGTCGGCTCGTCACCAAGTTCAAATTTTGCTTCAGCATAATTTAACAATATTTCACCGTAACGGAAGAAAACATAAGGAGCTGTAGGCATAAGAGTAGAACCAACTGTTGGAATATTATCGGGAATAAACTTCTTTAGAAAATATCCTGTCAGTGTTGCATTCCAGGCCTGATTACTACTTTGAGGGGAATCAAGTCCACCGTTAAATGTTTCAGTTTCCCTTCCCATCCATACAGCGCCATCATAAAGTATCGAAGCATAAAATCGCGGATCACGATTCAGATAAGGGTTAGCCGGATCATAGCCTGAGGTTGGATCAGCAGGAAGTTTACCAGTCGCCGCCATTTCATAGTCATCCACCATGTTTTGTGTTGGACAATTTCCGCCCCAACCATCTGACCCATTGCGTCCGTTCCATAGATGCATTAAATGTGAATTGGCCTGAGTAAAGTATCTGCCAAATATAATCTCATTGTTATCCTGCATAAAGATATGTTGATAGTCATCGTTTAGCGAATAGTCCGCACTAAGAAGAGCTCCAGCGGCATCTGCTGCTTTCTGCCATTTGGTCAAATCGTTATTCGAATTATTTAAAGGGCTTGCAGCGTAAAGCAATACTCTTGATTTAAGTGCCTTAGCTGCATCTCCTGATGCCCTCCCAAGTTGATCGGCAGGTTCTTTAGCTGGCAAATCAGCAATAACACCATCCAGTTCGGAGCAGATATAAGTTACACAATCGTCATAAGAGCTACGCGTAACTGAAAAATCAGCACCCAACTCGAATATATTTGTTATAATCGGAACCCCACCATACCTCCATATCAGGTTCGCATAAACGAATGCACGGATAAACTTCATTTCTGCATTCATCTTGGTCTTTATTGCAGCATCTACAGGGGCAACATCAATTTTATTAAAATAAATATTAATATTTCTTATTGCACTATATGCTTTAGACCAGTAATTGAACATATCGCCAATAGGACTAACATTTGAAGCATTATCTGGTGATAATTCACCCCTTTGAACCATAAAAGTCCCTCCATCATGAATATTATATGTTTCATCAGTTAATGAACTCCACTGGGTTTGGTTATAACCATGCTCTACCGCATGATAGGTAGAATTGACATATAGTTCAATGAGAGATTGGTCAGTCCAAACGGTATTTTCTGATAATTTATCCAAAGGATTCATTTCGAGAATATCTTTGTTACATGAAGATATCGCAAAAATTATTAGTAGTATAAATATTATCTTTTTCATATTTTAATAGATTTTAGAAAGTTAAGTTTACACCTATATTAAAAGTACGTTGCTGTGGATAATACCAAATAGCTGTTGTTTCAGGGTCAAATCCCATCTTTGACATATGGTCATGTAAAAGAGCCAGGTTATTTCCACTCAAATAAATCCTTAGTTTTTGCATTTTAATTTTTTCACATGCACTTGATGGAAGATTATATCCAATCTCCAGGTTTTTTAATCTTAGAAATCCGGCATTAACAAGCCATTGAGTTGACCCATTTGTATTATTATTCCAAACCTCTTGAGATGCACGCGGCATGGTTGCATTAACAGAATTCTCAGGCGACCAGTGATTATCAGCACGCCATTTCATGAAATCCCCGAAACCATAGCTCGCAACTGAGGAAAGACTCAAATTTACCTTCGCATTTTCCTGCCCTTGAAATAAAACATTCAAATCGAAATTCTTATATTCAAATGAGGCATTAAATCCATAGACTATTTCAGGAACATCAGTTTGATTGATCCGAATCTGATCTAATGAGTTAATCACATCATCTTTATTCACATCCTCATATTTTATATCTCCCGGCCTGGCACCAATATAATGGGGATATGCATCAATCTCAGTTTGATTTTTAAAAATACCAATTGCATTATATAATAACTGGGCACCCATAGGTCTGCCGGTAGCCAATTGATAAGGTTCAGCTGCAGGTGCCTCATCGGCATAAACAACTTTATTCCTTGCAAATGATATATTCCCGTTAAAAGCATACTTCAATCCACCAATAGTGTTACTATGAGAAAGAACTAATTCGAATCCTTTATTCTCTACAATACCAACATTCTCATCGGGCAGTAATAAACCTGTATAGTCAGGTATAACGGCAGTCCGTTTGGTTAGGATATTTGATCGCCTTGTTTTAAACAAATCAAATTCAACTCCGAACAGGCCTTTCCAAAGTGTCGCATCAATACCCAAATTACTCGTCTTTGCGACTTCCCATGTAATATTCGGATTAGGTACCCCTGTTTGGACAAGACCTGTAACGTCATTTTTCCCGATTACATAATTATTCCCATATCCGAAAGAAGTCAAGTACTGAAAAGCAGCCACTTGGTCGTTACCCATTTCCCCGTATGATCCCCTGATTTTTAAATTATTAACAAATTCAAATTTTTTCATGAATTCTTCTTCAGATAATCTCCACCCAAGTGAAACCCCAGGGAAGAACCCAAACCTTTTATCTTTTGGAAAATTCTGGGATCCATCATACCTGAAAATAAACTGTGCCAAATATTTACCGGCATAATCATACGAAGCTCTGCCAAAGTAATTCATACGGGCTGCTTTTGAAGCGGTACCATCGTTTGCCTGATTATTTTTGTCGCTGCTACCGGCAAATAATTGAGGAAGTGCTGTTGAAACATAATTACTCCGGGATGCCCTAAATGTATCATATTTGGCCTTTCTTTGTTCATATCCTACCATAACTCCAATATTATGAACACCAAAACTTCGGTTATAGTTAATCTTGGTATTGAGGGTCATCGCAGTATTTTGGACATAAATTTCCTCTAAACTTGCCTTACTTACTCCTGACCCAACTACTGTTTGGGTATATTTATTTGCTGTACTGTTATATTGATATACATAAGTAGGCGTTCGAAATGTCTTAGTGAAATCAATACCAACATCATAGTTAGCCGTCCCATCAATATATAAACCTTTTAGCCATGGTATATCAAGCCTGTATGATAAAGTTGACTCCAACCCTTTAGAATCAAGGTCATTTGTTCCGGCATTATCAGATACCCAGTTAAGAATATTTTCGCCATCACGGTTGGATGTCATATATTTTGTTCCCGGCCAATATGGAGTCCAGTCAGGCCGATACAGATATATATGGCTATAAACGTTACTTGTTGCTTGATATGGATAGTGATCCTTCCCATATCTTCCGGCCAAATTCAGTCCGATTTTTAACCAATCGGTAACTTTAACATCGACATTGGACCGAACATTATAATGTTTGAGTTTTAATGAGCTCTGGATAAATTGTCCGTCTTGTGCTTCTTCCCCAATTGAAAAATAATACTTCATCTTCTCTGTACCACCTGTTACTGATAGATTTGTTCGATGTTGTGGGGTCAGAGTTTTTATCATGTAACCATACCAGTCGGTATTAGCATAATTTGGATCTGTACCATCTTTAAATTTTTGCAGTTCAGCATCGGTATATTTTGCAGGACGCCCTTCGCCAACCTCAATTTCATTATACACTTTAGCGAAGGTGTAAGAATCAGCCATTTTAACGTTTCTGGTAGGCTGTGAAAATCCCTGATTATAAGTAAAGTCAAAAGTTGGCTTTGCGTCACCGCCTCTCTTGGTTGTTACTATGATAACTCCGTTAGCAGCCCGAGCCCCATATATCGCCGCAGAAGCATCCTTTAGAACAGTAAGGTTTTCAATGTCATTAGGATTAATTAATCCCAAATTTCCACGTTCAACACCATCAACAATAATAAGTGGATTTGAATTGCCGGTGGTACTTCTTCCTCGAATATATATGGAAGGATTTTCTCTTCCAGGTTCACCAGTTCTGCTATTGATGATAACCCCAGAAAGCCTACCAGTGAGAGAATTTATAACATTCGGTGCCTGACTCTTAACAAGTTCATCTCCTTTTGTTGAGACAACGGAACCAGTCAAATTAACTCTTTTTTGTGTTCCATAGCCTATAGCAACTACTTCATCAAGACCCACTGTTTCTTCACTAAGTGTAACATTAATTGTTGTTTTATTATCAACGAGTACTTCTTGTGTTTTCATTCCCACAAATGAAAACACAATCACATCAGCGTTCAAAGGCACAGATAATCTGAATTTTCCGTCATTATCAGTAATTGTCCCAATAGTAGTGCCTTTCACGACTACGCTAACTCCTGGTAAAGTAAATCCTTTGCTATCTTTTATTGTTCCTGAGAGATCTTTCCTTTGCGGTTGTTGGATTTCCTCCTCAATTGTAGCTGCCTTTTTATAAACTGGAATTGATCGATCAGGTGTAATAATGATCTGTTTATTATTGATTTCAAATTTAACGCCGGAATTTTGAAGGACTTGCTCAAGAATTTTGTCTACAGTAGTGTTATCTACTTTAACATCGACTTTTTTGTCAAGGTTGATTGTCTCATTTTTATAAATAAATACAAATTCACTTTGAGATTCAATTTGATTAAAAATATCAATTAAGGTCGCACTCTCCAAATTCAACGTGATTTTTTTGTTTTGGGAGTAAGTTGAAGCTGAAACACTCATCAATCCTAAAAAAAAGGCAAAAATGGTTAATTTCATGACAAACAACATTTTTTTCATGCAGCAATATAAGCCGCACATTTCATGACAGTTTTTTTTCATACATTTGTACTGATTAAAGTAAGTAATTTGTGAATTTTAATCGCTGAATTTTTGACCGATGAATGTTGCTGCATTCATCGGTCTTCGTTTGTTTTTACGTGTTATTTCATAAGTAATTCATTTAAATTTAGTTATTAAAAATTATAGTTAATTATTTTAGTTTTTTATCAAAAAAACACCTTCTTTGTTTTTTTCGTATCTTGCTTCCAGGGTTTTTGCCAGGTATTGCATGACCTCGTCTATGTCATCTGCCAAAACAAGTTTGCCTGAAACCAATGTATTTTCTAATTTCTCCCCATCGATGAGGATTTTTTTGTTATAGTATTTTTCCACACGATTCACAATATTGACCAAAGGTTTGTCCTTAAACAGCAATAAACCGTCTTTCCATGAAACATATTCATATAAATCGACATTCCGGATATCTGAGGTAAAAGTTATTGAGGAATAAAAGCAACCCTGCCCGGGGCTCAGTTTTTTCTCGGTATTACCAAATAATTTGTTTTTCTGTGCGACAACTACTTTACCTTCAACTAAAACTGCAGATGCCATTTGTTCCTCTTCATATGCGGAAACATTAAAAACGGTTCCCAATACTTTGATATCAATGAAATCAGTCTTTACAATAAAAGGCTTATCAGGATTTTTAAAAACTTCAAAATAGCCTTCGCCTTTTAAAAAAACTTCTCTGTTTTTATCTGAGAACTCTGCCGGGAAAACCAACCGGCTGCCTGAGTTTAACTGAACCCTTGTCCCATCGCTTAACGTTATACTGTGCCGGTGTCCAAAAGGAACAATAATCTGGTTAATGGTCGCTGCTTTTGAGGTGTTTATATTTTCAAGCTTTTCTTCCTGTTGTTCATCCTTCACAACGACTTCGCCTCCATCTGCGCTATATTCAATGCGCGAGTCATTTTTACTTAACTTATGCTTTGAACCATCTGATAAGATGATCATTGCCTCGTCGTCAGCGACTGCTTCAATCTCCGCAATTTTGCCAAGCGGATCTTTCGATATTCGTTCGTAGACAAAAATAGAACTGGCAAGAACGATGATAAGAACAGCAGCTACTTTCCAAAATTCGTGATAAATAAACCGTTGAAAAGTGGATCGCTTGCTTTGACTCAAATACTCTTTAAGGTTGCTCCAAATGGCGGACACATCATTTGCCTGCATGCTTTTTTGATCAGAAAGATTAGCTTTTACAAATTTAACGGCATAAGCAATGGCTTCCCGTTGTCCGGGAAATTCTTTCTCAAGAACATCTAACTGATCTACAGTGTTATTGGTATTCTTAACCAGATTTAGAAAAGTTTCATCCCGAAGCAGTGAAACAAAATCAATGTCATTTTCTTTTCTCATAACAGTAATAAATGATTAAAGTCTGATTTTATAGACAAAAATTTAATTGTTTTTTTATTATAGTTGAGTCCACTCCGGAAAGTCGATTAATTATCCCGAAGGGATTAAATTTGAATAACCACCGGTAAAACCGGTGGAAAAGAAATGAAATAAAGATTACAGCCCCGAAGGGGTTGAACTTTTATTGTATTAATATTCAAC
>JAATGF010000060.1 GCA_015654795.1 Bacteroidales bacterium | reverse complement strand
TAGGTTACAAGGATATTTGTCATCCCGCACATGCGGGATCACAAAATAAGCAGATTTCCCGTGATTTTTGTGTGGCTTTAATTGTGACTTTGTTTATTAAAATATTCATCTGAAATTTGAGAAACAGGTCGATAGTTTGTGACTTTAACTGTGACTTTATTTACTAAAATATCTTTATAATATATTGTTTATTAAGCATATATGATAATGCAAGTTGTGACTTTAACTGTGACTCCAGGAATTAAGGCGCTGAGCTTCTAAAAATTAGTTTTTAAAGATATCACCAAGTGGATCAGATTCAAACGGTCTATTGAGGGATGTTGACTTCAATCTCATTTCAATCAAGTGATTTTCTCAATCGAAGTGATCCATCTTCGTTGGCTTTTACATCGTCGGAGGTGTTTGTCAGGCAATTATGCCGATCGGGTTGAGTTAATTTTATGAAAATCAATTATGCTTTATTCAGATCCAGAATTTTTTCCCTTTCTCCAACAATCCATACAATGTCCGCCCATTCAAACATGGTATCGGAACCCGGGTTCAGAATTCTTTCTGTATTTCGCTCAATGCCAATGATCAGTCCGTTTGTACGTTCCCTGATACCCGAACTTCGTATCGTTGAGCCTTTGAGTTTATTATATTCGTCAACGATTATTTTAAGAACCACTATATCGTCAATATTATGATCTACTATCTCAATATTCGCAAGGGTATCGAATATGGGTTTAAATTTCTGGATCTGTTCATCTGTTCCAATAAAGCCCACATGGTCAAAGGGGTATAGTCTGTCACTTCTCCCCGGCGCATAAATTAAATGATCACCGCGCCGGATGTAAGCGACATTGATCCCGTATTGTTCACGCCATGATAGTTCAGCAAGGCTTTTACCGATATAGCTCGCATGCTGATCGATTTCCATATCTATGAGGTGTGCGTCCCATGGAGTTGAATCCGATTCAGGACTAAAGTGTTTGCTTAGAAAATTTTCAGTTGCAGAAGCATTTGTTTCAAGCGATTCCTTATCATTTAGATTCTTTAAAAACCTTCCTTCGAGGTGTTGATATATTTTCTGTATTCTTTTGGAAAAAACGAATAGTATCACAAAAAATCCCGGTACAGCGACTAATAACGCAACTTTAGCGGAAAACAATTTATCGACGAGAAATCCCAGTATCAATAGCCCAATCAGGCTTCTGAAGATCTCAAGTAATAATAAAGGCCCTCTGTTATATTTTTTATCAAGCCACAACTCTTTATATCCTAAACTGTTTGGTTTCTTAACAATAAGGGCCCAAAGGAACGGAGTCGTTACACAAAGGATCAGTACCAGGGCAATTATGCTTCGGGTAACAGGATTATCGATGTTTTGGACTAAAAATGGAACAAACAATTCGAGTGCCAGAAATATAATTGCAAGAATCACGATGCTGTTTGTGAGGATAATACTCATGTACTCTTTCCTTACGATTTCCCAATTGCTTTCTGCTTGTATTTTATAGGCGTCGGCGGCGTAATTTGCTAATGACCCTATCCATTTTACAGGTAATATTTTCACAAGTAAATCATATAAATTGGGGGAAAATTTAATCATGTATGGTGTAGTAAAGGTTGTTATGGCAGATACCCCTACCGCAACAGGGAAAAGGAAATCGCTTGTTACGCCTAATGAAAGTCCAAGAGAGGCTACGATAAAGGCAAATTCGCCAACCTGTGCCATGCTCATTCCTACCTGTACTGATTGTTTTAGAGACTGTCCTGAAAGCAAAGCCCCTGCGGTGGTACTCAATAGCTTACCAAATAAAACCAATAAAGTCACCCAGAGAACGGGCCAACGGAACTCAAATATTGTTTCGGGATCGATCAACATACCTACAGAGACAAAAAAGATGGCACCAAATAAATCTTTTACAGGCTTTATCAAATGTTCAATCTTTTCTGCCGAGGTTGTTTCTGCCAACACAGATCCCATAATGAAAGCGCCTAATTCTGCTGAAAAACCAGCTTCTGTGGCTATTACAACCATTCCAAGACAAAGACCGACAGATAATATTAAAAGCGTTTCTTCGTTCAACAGGTTTTTTGTTTTTTTCAGGAAAGTAGGGATAAGAAAAATTCCTGCCACGAACCATAAAACAAGGAAGAACAGCAGTTTAACTACCGTAAACAACATATCTGCGCCTTCAAATTGCTTGGTTATCGCTACTGTTGAAAGTAATACCATAAGCAGGATCACCACAATGTCCTCAACGATCAGTATTCCAAATACTACGCGGGCATATTGTCTTGTTTTTACTCCCAACTCATCAAATGCTTTTATAATAATCGTGGTTGATGAACTTGCCAGCATCCCACCTAAGAACAAGCTGTCCATCGTTGACCAACCCATCCATTTTCCCAAGAAATAGCCGCAGATGGTAATGAAAATAATTTCGATCAAAGCTGTTATTGAGGCAGATCCGCCAACACGTTTTAGTTTCTTAAAACTAAATTCAAGTCCGAGGCTAAACAACAGGAATATTACACCGATGTCGGCCAGAGTTTTCACATTGGCTGTATCTGCAACAGTGGGTGTTAATGATAAATGGGGACCGACAAGGAAACCAGCAATAATATAGCCCAGCACCAATGGCTGTTTAATTCTTTTGAACAGTAAGGTCGTAATTGCCGCTGTTATAAGAATTAGCGCTAAATCTGCAATAAGGCCTGGTAAATGTCCCATCTATTATTGATAATTGGTTATTTTCTGTTTTGTGTATGCTGATTTTACAAATATATCGATTATTTTTTTCTTCTGCTAAACCTTTCGGTGAAATCGATGACCCGGCGAAGCCCCTGAGGAAAAACATCGGTGGAGAAATCAAAAATTGAATATCTTTGTGCTGATTTTGGTAAATTAGGTTTAAACAAGAATATCAAGGATATAAGGATTTTTTGCCCATGAAGAACATCAGGAACTTTTGCATTATAGCCCATATTGATCATGGGAAAAGTACGCTTGCCGACCGTCTTTTAGAGATTACCCAGACCATCAGCGGGCGCGATATGCAGGCGCAAGTACTTGATGATATGGAACTTGAAAAAGAACGCGGGATCACGATAAAAAGTCATGCCATTCAAATGGTGTATACCCAGGATGGTGAAACTTATCGGCTAAACCTGATTGACACGCCTGGGCATGTCGATTTTTCGTATGAAGTATCACGTTCGATTGCTGCCTGCGAAGGGGCTTTGCTAATTATTGATGCAACACAGGGAATTCAGGCACAGACCATTTCAAATTTATACCTTGCCATCGAACACGATCTTGAGATTATTCCCATCCTCAATAAAATGGATCTTCCCAATGCAAATCCTGAAGTTGTTGAAGATCAGATTATCGACCTAATCGGATGCAAGCGCAGCACCATTATCAGAGCTTCCGGCAAGACTGGCGAAGGGGTTGAAGAAATCCTTAGTCGAATTATTACAGACGTACCACCACCAGCCGGCGACCCTGAAGCACCTCTTCAGGGATTGATATTCGATTCGGTTTACAACCAGTTCCGTGGTGTAATTGCTTATGTGAAAATAGTAAACGGCACGATTCGTAAAGGAGACATTGTCAAGTTTGTCTCAACCGAAAAACAATACAATGTTGATGAGGTCGGTATTTTGAGAATCGGACTCGAATCACGTGAATCATTGAGCGCCGGAGATGTTGGATATATAATTTCGAACATCAAAACAGCGCGTGAAATCAAGGTTGGAGATACTGTTACGAATGTGAAACAACCATGTTCGGAGCGTATTGCCGGATTCGAAGAAGTTAAGCCGATGGTATTTGCCGGAGTTTATCCGATCGATAGCGAAGATTATGAAGATCTTAGGGCAGCCATGGAAAAGTTACAGTTGAACGATGCTTCGCTTACCTATACGCTCGAATCGTCCGCAGCTCTCGGATTTGGTTTTCGTTGCGGTTTTCTCGGTTTGCTCCATATGGAGATTATTCAGGAGCGTCTCGACCGCGAGTTCGACATGAATGTAATTACGACGGTCCCGAACGTATCGTACTTGATTCATACCAGGGCAGGCGAAACTTACGAAGTTTATAATCCTGCAGGAATGCCCGATGCCTCGCTGATTGAGCTTATCGAAGAGCCTTTTATCCAGGCGCAGATCATCACGAGCTCAGAGTTTATCGGTTCCATTATGACCCTTTGTCTCGAAAAGAGGGGGATGCTCAAAAAACAGGATTACCTGACCGCAGAACGGGCAGAACTCACCTTCGATATGCCGCTTGGCGAAATTGTCTTTGATTTTTATGACAAGCTTAAAAGTATATCGAAAGGATATGCCTCATTCGATTACCATATTACGGGATACCGTCCGGCGAAATTGGTAAAACTCGATATTCTCCTTAATAGTGAGCCTGTTGACGCCTTATCGACATTGATTCATTTCGATAATGCCTACAATTTTGGCCGCAGGATGTGCGAAAAGCTTAAAGAACTTATTCCGCGTCAGCAGTATGATGTGGCGATACAGGCTGCGATTGGCGCAAAGATTATTTCGCGCGAGACAATTAAGGCTGTCCGTAAGGATGTGACTGCCAAGTGTTATGGCGGCGATATTTCGCGGAAACGCAAGTTGTTGGATAAACAGAAAAAAGGAAAGAAGCGGATGAAACAGATCGGCAACGTTGAGGTTCCTCAAAAGGCGTTCCTCGCGGTGTTAAAACTTGATTAAATTGTCTGATTATTTTAAAATACATTAAAAGGGAGTCCTCACGGCTCCCTTTCTTATATATAACACAGACATAACATTATTTTAACGGATCGAATCTACCTTCAAACTATCTTTGCAAGAAATATTTACCAATGTTTGTTGATACCCATTCGCATATTTATTCAGAAGAGTTTAGCACCGACAGAAACGAAGTCATTGACCGTGCGGTTAAAGCTGGGATCAACAAAATCATATTGCCCAATATCGACAGTTCGACCATAAAGTCGATGCTCGATCTCGCAGATTCGAATCCACAGTTATTTATTCCATTGATAGGTTTACATCCAACATCGGTAAAAGAAGATTTTCGTAAAGAGCTTGAAATCATTGAATACTGGTTTGACAAACGCAAATTTTCGGGTATCGGGGAGATCGGAATTGATTTATATTGGGACAAGACATTTATCAATGAGCAGATCGAGACTTTCAGAATTCAGATTGGCTGGGCCAAGAAATGGAGAATTCCTATTGTTATTCATGTGAGAGATTCATTTCAGGAAGTATTCGAAGTACTCGGACAGGAAAAAGAGGAATCACTTACGGGGGTTTTCCACAGTTTCACCGGCAATGCAGAACAGGCCGCGCAGGTGATTGACCTTGGTTTTAAGATCGGGATAGGAGGAATAGTTACCTTTAAAAATTCAGGATTAGATACTGTTGTAAAACAAATTGATCTTCAACATATATTGCTTGAGACCGATTCTCCGTGGCTGGCTCCGGTTCCAAATCGCGGACGACGTAATGAATCAGCGTTTATCACGGCTGTCGCTTCTAAAATTGCTTTGCTGCATGAAACCAGCATTGAGGAGGTGGCGCGGATAACAACACAAAACGCACAACAATTATTTGGATTTTAAGTGCTTTATTAAACAGGTATTTATACTTTTGCAACAGACATAACATTTACAAATCTGAGCGTAAAGTGACATCAGACCAACAAGCAATTCTGATAATTTATACCGGGGGAACGATCGGAATGCGTGAAGATCCGAAGACCAAAACCCTCTCTCCGATGAAGTTTGAACTAATTCAGGATGAAATCCCTGAGCTTCACAAACTTGGATTCGAAATCGAATCTGTGACCTTCAATCCGCCAATCGATTCAGCCAATATGACACCAGCAATCTGGATTCAGTTGGCCAAAACAATCAAGGCTTATTATTCACAATACGACGGATTCGTGATTCTGCATGGAACCGATACAATGGCTTATACTGCTTCGGCGCTAAGTTATATGCTTGAAAATCTTGACAAACCTGTTATAATGACAGGATCGCAGCTTCCCATCGGGGTGTTACGCACAGATGGGAAGGAGAATATTATCACTGCAATACAGATTGCTGCCGCCAAAAAAGATGGTAAGGCGATTGTTCCTGAAGTGTGCATCTACTTTAGTTCACACCTTTTCAGGGGAAACAGAACAACAAAAGAAGATTCGCAGCAATTCAGCGCTTTCACTTCGCATCATTATCCCTCTTTAGCCATTGCCGGAGTCGACATTAAATACAACTACGAAAAAATCAACTATCCCCGAAGTAAAGGGATTCTCAGCATTAACACATCAGTTGATGATAACGTAATTGTTCTGAAGATATTTCCGGGGCTTAGCCAAAAGTATTTCGAGGCAGTACTTGCACTTCCGGGACTTAAAGGAATCATTCTTGAATCGTATGGATCGGGAAATATGCCAACTTTTCCATGGATATTTGATGCAATCAGAAAATCAACCCTATCAGGAATCATATTTATGAACGTAAGCCAGTGTCCGGGAGGAAAAGTAAAAATGGGTTATTACGAAACCAGCCGGGAGCTACAGGAAGCCGGAGTTGTTAGTGGTAAGGATATTACAGTTGAAGCGGCAATCACTAAACTTATGTTTCTACTGGGCCAAAACCTGCCAATTGCAGAGGTAAAAGCCTATCTTGTACAAAATCTGAGTGGAGAAATCGAAAATTAAAACAATAAACCCTTCAAAGACCGAAGCCGTTTGAAGGGTTTGATTAACAATCTCTTTATTCCTGAATTACCCTTTGCTTTTAGGCGTAACAAGCGATAAACAAAGTTCATCAAGCTGTGCCTGAGCAATTTCAGAAGGAGCATCATTCATCACATCTCTGCCTGAATTGTTCTTCGGAAACGCAATTACATCGCGAATTGAATCGAGCCCGGCCAACATTGATACCAACCGATCAAACCCTAAAGCAATACCAGCATGAGGTGGTGCACCATATTTGAAAGCTTCCATAAGGAATCCAAACTGATTCTCAGCCTCCTGTTTTGTGAAACCAAGGGTTTTAAACATCTTAGCCTGAAGTTCACTATCGTGAATCCGAACAGAACCACCACCAATCTCGACGCCATTGATTACCAAATCATACGCATTTGCCCTCACTTTCCCGGCATCGGAATCAAGCAACGGAATATCTGCAGGTATGGGAGCGGTAAACGGATGATGCATAGCGTAAAAACGAGCCGAATCTTCATCCCATTCAAGCAGCGGGAAATCAATTACCCAAAGCGGTTTAAAGTTTTCTTTGTCGGTTAAGCCACATTGACGACCCATTTCGAGACGCAGTACCGATAATGCGGACAACGCACGCGTTCTTTCGCCCGAAATGATCAACATTAAGTCTCCAGGTTTGGCCTCGAAAATAGCAACCCATTTCGCAAGTTCTTCCTGTGAATAAAACTTATCGACCGATGATTTTACAGTTCCGTCATCGTTCACCTTGGCATAAACCAATCCTTTAGCGCCAACCTGCGGACGTTTGACAAATTCGGTAAGCGCATCCAGCTGTTTACGTGTATATTCGCCACAACCTGGGGCACAAATTCCTACAATGTACTCAGCCTCATCAAATACCTTAAAATCTTTACCTTTAATAACTTCTGTCAGGTTTTTGAATTTCATTCCGAAGCGGATATCAGGTTTGTCGCTACCATAATTTTCCATTGCATCAGCCCATGTCATGCGAGGAAATTCTCCGGGATCGATCCCCTTAATTTGTTTGAACATATGGCGTGCCAGACCTTCAAACATATTCAGAACATCTTCCTGCTCAACGAACGACATTTCGCAGTCGATTTGCGTAAACTCAGGCTGACGATCAGCACGGAGATCTTCATCACGGAAACACTTCACAATCTGATAATAGCGGTCAAACCCGGCAACCATCAACAGTTGTTTGAAAATTTGCGGCGATTGCGGCAATGCATAAAACTGATTCGGATTCATGCGTGATGGAACCACAAAGTCGCGCGCCCCCTCGGGAGTCGACTTCATCAGAACGGGAGTTTCAGTCTCAATAAATTGAAGTTCATCCAAATAATTACGGATAATATGAGCCATTCTGGCCCTAAGTTCAAGATTCTTCCGAACCACTTCACGACGAAGATCAAGATAACGGAATTTCATCCGCAATTCATCACCACCGTCGGTATCATCCTGGATCGTAAACGGCGGTAAAACCGCTTTATTAAGTATGGTAAGTTCTTCAATGTCAACTTCGATCTCGCCCGTGGGTATTTTTGTATTTTTACTTGAACGTTCTCTCACAACGCCTTTCACCTGGATCACATATTCGCGTCCAAGTTTATCGAATTGCTCTTTTAATTCAACTGACGTATTTTCGTCGGCCACTAACTGGGTGATGCCATAACGGTCACGAATATCGATAAAGGTCATTGCACCAAGGTTCCGAATTGTCTGAACCCATCCTGCTAAAACAGGTTCCTGTCCGACATGCGCCAGCCTGAGTTCACCGCAAGTATAATTTCTGTACATTTAGTTGCTTTGTATATTAAAGCTGCAAAATTACAAAACTGTAGCAATATAAGAAAACTAATATCACATCAGTAAAGAGCAGTACCGAAAGTAATGAATAACTTGTACTTTTGAGCAAAGAAAAAAGATCATGATAGAGCCCTTTGACGATGAATATTTCATGAAGCGCGCCTTTGCGGAAGCAGAACAGGCTTTTGCCGAAGGTGAAATTCCTGTAGGAGCGTTGGTGGTATGCCGCAACCAGATTATTGCACGATCGCATAACCTGACCGAAACGCTGAATGACGTGACTGCACATGCCGAGATGCAAGCTGTCACAGCAGCAGCAAATATGTTAGGCGGGAAATACCTGACCGGATGCACACTCTATGTCACGCTGGAACCTTGTACCATGTGTGCGGGGGCTTTGGGTTGGGCACAAATAGACAGAATTGTATATGGAGCAAGCGATGAGAAACGTGGATTTCAGAAATTTGCGCCAGAGGCACTTCATCCGAAAACTGAGATCCTTGGAGGGATTCTGCAAACCGAATGTGCTGATATCATGAAACGGTTCTTCGAACAGAAAAGGTAAGGTAACGGAGAAAGAGTGTGGAGAATCATCTCCATCACGCTCTCTCGCCGTCACCTTATAGTACTTATTTAATTCCAAATGGTATTTTGAGGCTTAAAGCAATGTTCCTTCCGGGATTAAAATACCCGGCCTCTTTCAAAGTAGAAAGATGATCGATATACTTCTTATCGAAAATATTATTGGCTGAAAGCCCGATAATAATCAACTGATTTCCAGCTCTGAGATTGGCTCCCATCCCTAAATCGACCAATGTATAACCTGCAGTAGCTTCCTCTTCGGGTGCAAAGTTATTCTGATCGAAGACATCTTGTACGTTTATTTTGAAGTAAGTCTTGTCAAAACCCATGAGCCTTTTTTTCTCTACCCTTAACTCGAATTTTAGTTTATTAGCAGGAATTAATGGCAGGTAATCTTCATTCTCCTGTTTTCCGGTTACCGTTGAAAAGACCGTTTCGAAGTGGAGCCATTCGATGGGGCTCGGATGAATATGAAGAACAGCCTCACCTCCAAACAACCGTGCATCCGACTGCCTGTATTTGTAAATTGGGAATCCTCCGGCACTCATCTCTCCGGTTGGGGCAATAAAGATATAATCGTTAACCCGGTTGTAAAATCCAGCCACATCAAACGATAGATTGTCAAAATGATAATGAACGCTCAGGTCTCCTTCGAAGGCATGTTGCGGAAGCAGATCAGGATTTCCAACCTCATAACGAACCTCGTGCAATCCATTTGAGGTTAATTCTGCGAGATTTGGAGATCTGAAAGCAGCCGCCAGATTGGCCCTGAAAAGTAGTTTTTCGGATACATTATAGGTGGCGCCAAAAGAACCGCTTACGCTGCTGTACTCCTTCGATAAAGCAGGCCGGTAATTATCATCTGCAGGTAATCCAAGCTTCACCGTTGAGATGTCGCGGTAATCGTAACGTGCTCCTGCCTGCAACCTAAGCTTCTCGGCAATTGTATATTGCAACAGTGTAAAACCCGAGTAGCTGTTGATTGTGGCATCCGGAAGAAGTTTGGTTTCGCGGTCATTCAGGTTATCATTGTGCTGATTGAGCCCCTGAAATCCAACGATGTACTCAGCATTCTTCGTTGATGGAAAATAGAGTTTGGCTTCATAAGTAAGCGTGGCTAAACTCATATCGATAAAAGGATCAACTCTCTCGTCGAAATGCAACAGGTTGGTATTCTGAAATGCGGCATTGATTTCGACCTTGTAATTTCCAAGATAAAGTTTGTTCTGCGACGAAAGGAGTTTATTGTTGAAAGTTTGAAACCAGATATCACTTTTTCGTCCGCGTTCAGTAATCAGCGGAATAACATCGGGTTCAACGAGCCCTAACTTCTGTTGGTTGACGTCGTAGAACAATTTAAACGTGCCCGTTTTCCCTGTGTATCCCGCATTCCCTTTTACTGACCATTCGTTGAACCTCGAATTGGGGACAAAATCACCGCCTCCCTGCAAATAGTCAGCATTGGTTTTACCTCCTCCTCTGATTCCCCAGAAGAAGTTTTGCGAAGTCCCTTTCACCCCAAGATTTGTTGCAGCACCCAACGAATTCGAATAGAGTTGCATATTGTAGTCGCCGATGATCTGTCCAACGGGTGCTGGTTTCTCTTTCACAAAGTCAACTACTCCGCCTATTGCGTCAGAGCCGTAAAGCAGCGAAGCAGGCCCTTTGATCACTTCAACACTTTCGATTCCAAACTCATCGATTCCCAAAGGATGGTGATCGGAATACTGATAGTTTTCATATCGGACGCCATTATTCAATACAAGTATATCATTCATGGCAAGCCCCCGGATAACAGGTTTCGAAATACCGCTTCCTTTCGAAATCATATCTATACCCGGAATCTTTGTGAGTGATTCGGCGAAATTCGGAGTGCCTGCACTATTGATCATCTCCGATTTAATGACATCAATCTTAACAGCATTCTCGTGTTGGGTTGAATTATAACCGCCGACAATAACCACAGCCTGTGTTTCGATCGGTTCGTGTTGCAGGACTATATTGATTTCCCGTGGTGAATTCTCCATCATCACTGTCACAAGCTGGTTATTATAGCCGACATACGAATATTGAATTTTTATTTTACCTTTTGGTATGTTTTTAAGCCAATAGTACCCTTTCTGATCAGCAACTGTTCCTTTGTTTTGTTCCGGAACAAAGACATTAGCACCTGCTAATGGCTCACCTTGATTATTAGTAATGACACCTTTGATTTCATTTTGAGCAAAAGCCGACGTTCCTGCTAACAGAGCGATAACAAGCAAAACTATATTTTTCATTTTTGAATATATCATTGATGTGTTGCCAAAATCTTCAAACAACATTGCGCGGGAATATATAAATCAATGCGTTTCGAAATCGGAGTACGACAATTTAAGCCCGGTGTCTTAAAAGATATGGCGTGCAAATAAAGAAAATTATTATATTAAAGTGGTGTGATTTTCGCTTGATGGAGGTCCCCGGAGAGAGGTAACATGCAAGACTGAGGTGACAGGTATTTCAAAGTAGTGAATAACCAACTGCTCGAAGGTGATTGTGCACTTTTGAATATGGATTGAATGGAGTTGATTCGAAAAGATAGGGAAATGAAAATCGCAAACGGCGCATTTCACCTGTTGCGAATGCAAGCTGTTATCGGCATAGGTCTTGTATACCCCTTCATCATCGTGATAATGTAGAAACTGAATCGCTGTGGGATGGACAAACAACCACAGTAAAACGAAGTACAGAATATTTTTAATAAGATATTTCAAAATACACTACCTATGATATGCTTATTTATAACAAAGTAAATCAGACAAAGTTTTCTTCTCTTAAGTAACGTGAATAATTTAATGTCGTGTTTTGATAGTCGTGTATAAGTTAACAATAATATAGGGAACATGCTTACTCCATGTTAGTTCCATGTTGAGTCCATATTGATTTAATACAGGAACCGAATATAAAATGATATAATAAACGACATGCAATTAAGCTGTTTGCAAATACGACATTATTTCATTTCTGGTACTTATAGCGTTATCTGCAGCGAAAACAGGATACCTAATTTTGTTTTCTGGTTTTCGTTGTAATTGTAACGCCAAACGGCATCTACCCTGATTATCTTGAAGATATTTTCAATTCCGGCAGAGAACTCAGTATATGGCGTATTCCTTAATCCCGTCATTCCGGCAGGGAAAACCAATCCTGTATGTTGTGCTTCATCATAATTCCCTATTAAAGAACGCATTCCCACTACTTCACGCCATTTCAATCTTTTAAATAAGGGAACTTTATTCAGAAAAAATCCCTGGAAATGGTGCTCCAAAAAAAGACTGGCATAAGTATCGCTTACAAATTCCTGATAATTCATTAGGTTGAAAGCATATAAATCGAAGGCATACGTTTCGTTTCCTTCGTGAATTTTCATCAGCGGGAATGGGACATTTCCCCATATTTTACCTGCCTGAAGGTAGTATGTCAGATAACCGAATGGGTTTAGCTTGATCTTATCCGTAAGGTTAAAATCAAGTTTTAGATATTCGTAGTTGCCCCCCAGAAAACCTTTTAGTCCGGCGGTCACGCCAATATTAAGCACGGGGTCGTAGTTTCCAAACGTATTTCTTTCGAATCCATCCTGAACAAAATTTGTACCCGGAGAATAACGTGTATTCAGTTTGATCTCGCCCGTTTTTATAGATGGGACTATATTACCCTGAGGGTCAATAAATGGAACATAAGGTCCTGAAAAAATATGGGTAGAAGTTACAGAAAGCTGATTCGAAAACCCCTTAGTCCATTCCTGATCAAAAGTACCAACAACGCGATCGACCATATTCAGTTTTGTATTTGGATGTTTACTGAGAATTGATGTCAGGATGTTATCCTCCATCAGTGCATTTGAGCTTTTCCCAAGCAATTCATAATCGTGCTTTCCCTGAAGACTGACCATCGAGCGTGGCTTCTTCGAAAAATAGTATTCGAATCCACCCCCATATTTAAAATCCTCGTCGCCAAACCCATAGGCACCGTAGCCATTTAGTCGTAGATTTGGATTAAATTTTGTCGTAGTACGTCCTCCCAATCGCAATCTTGCGCCTTCAATCTTATTCGAACTGAAAAGATAATAATAAGGACCAACCTCAACTTTACCCAAATCGCGATAGCCATAGTAAAACATATATAAATATTCAGCAACAGTCTTATAAAGAGGAACATTCTTTATCGAATCGACCATTGAGTATATGCCCGCCTCACGTTTCTGTAATTCAATCGGGCGTGACTTTTCCCAGAAAAGATCATCTTTTTTGATTGCATCTTTCCCTACAATGATCGCATTCTTTTGCTTAACAGCCGCTTGTGGTGGCTCACCAAATGTGAAATCCCTGTAAACATTGGTTTTGCGGCCCATTAATCCGATTTTTTCCGAATCTTTGTCCTTTTGAATATCCAGATCTGCAATCAATAATTCATTGCGTGGAACCCAACGTTCACCGTTCTTCTGATATTCAGCCGAGTACTGAAGATTGTTCAGAAAGTTCACATTCGCCTTGACAGAAAGCTGCATATCGACTTTCGTCAGTGCAAAAGTTTCGTCTTCGATCCAAAACTTACCTTTAAAAGTGGGGTCCTGCGGTAATTTAGGTTTGAACGAAATTTCGTAAATCTTTCGGCCATTAACAATTGTGCTGTCGCGCAGATAATAATGATAAAATTGCAGACCCAGCGAATTCAATGGAGAGATAAGCCCAATATCTGTAACCATGATATAATTATCGTAAGGATTCACCCCTTCGTACATTTTTCCTGTAAACTGGGTAATCATGTCAGAGGTCATTCCGGAAGCTTTATTAGCGATGATCTCCTCACTATTGGTATTTAAAGTGCTGTTATGCGAATATTTGGATACCGTTTCTGTGAAAAAGACAGGCAGAAAAGTCTTTCCTTCAATTTCAAGAGAATCGATATATTTAAATACAAAATCGAACTGCTTTAAAAGCTTTTTCTTACGAAGCGAACCGTTAATATTTTTAATGTCTATTTCGGTTTTCGTATACAACTGCGATTGCCATGACGGAAAATTCGATGGATTATTTGCCTTTTTGTGATCGACAATTTTGCGGAAGAGAGGAATTGCCGGATTCTCACCTGGCCGGACAGAAACCTCGCCCAACGAAACCACGTCTTCAACCATTACTACATCGAGTTTATTTACCTGATTAGGCTTAATCGTAAATGATTGCATTTTATAACCCACTGCAGTAAACTCGATTAACGAGGCAGGCTTTGTCGAACTTAGGTTGTAATTCCCATTTAGGTCAGACATGGTTCCCGTGTAAGTCCCCTTGAAAACAATGCTAACATAGGGAATTGGATTGTTTGTCCCTTGTTCCGTAATTTTCCCTGAGATCTCTGTTTTTTGTGCATTAACAATATTAACAGAGAACGTTAATAAAATAATTATCAGACTTATATATTTATTCATCGACACTTTTTAATCCGGAAACAAATACTTCCGCGTTTACTCCATATTAAACTAAACCCAATTCTGGGCCCCTCTATGAAAAGGGCGAAAATCTGGATTATATTATATAGACAACAAAAATACAAGGAAGTTGCGTTAACAAATCTAAAAAACTAACGAATATGATAACAATATTGATTAATTAACATAGCGTTAACTTTCAATATAGAAAATGAGAAGCGAAAAATAAAATACTAACACACAGATTATGAGCATGTATTGCCGCATTCATCACTAATCAGGCACCTGAATTCGAAATATTGTCAATCTGATGAATCCATAAGCCTATTCTTTAATTAACTCCTTCTGAAGTTGCTCCAGGGATTTTCCTTTTGTTTCGGGATAGAAGAAAAGCACGACGAAGAACTGAACAATCATCATCAAACTAAAGAAAACAAAAGGGACACCGCCCGATTGCGCTGCCAAAACAGGGAAACTCCACGAAACGATCGCTGCCATTGCCCAATGGGTAAAACTACCCAATGCCTGACCTTTCGACCTTACTGAATTTGGGAACACCTCACTAATATAAACCCAAATAACAGCGCCTTGCGAAAAACCGAAGAACGCAATATAACCGATAAGCAGGTAAACCAATAAAAATTGGTAACTATTGGTAAAGAAAATCAAAGATACACCAGCCAGACAAATAGTAGTCCCCACTGAGCCAACCAACAAAAGTGTTTTACGTCCTACTTTATCGATAATCGACATTGCTATCATCGTAAATATCAAATTGGTAGCGCCAACAGCCACCGACTGAAGATCACCGGATACTTTATCGAAACCCGCCGAGGCAAAGATGTTGTTCAGGTAGTAAAGCAAAGCATTAATCCCTGAGAACTGATTAAATATTGCGATTGAGACAGCGAGGAAAATAGGGAAAGAGAATTTTTTACTAAATAGTTTGTCTCCTGAATGTTTAGCCTCATCTAATGATTCCTGAATATCCTTCAAAACTTCATCAATCCGTTCCTCACCCACCCTCATAAGCACTGCACGGGCCTCTTCTGTATAACCCATTTTCATTAACCATCTTGGACTGCGCGGAATAAAAAACAATGCAAAGAAAAAAATAACCGAGGGAATAGCCTGAATTCCAAGCTTCCAACGCCATTCCGCGTCTCCGAGGTCAAACTGTCCAACAATATAATTTGACAGATAAGCCATCAGGATTCCAAAAACCACATTGAATTGAAAAAGCCCTACTAATCGGCCACGATAAGCAGCCGGAGCAATTTCGGCAATATACATAGGTCCGACAACAGACACGACACCGACTCCTATTCCTCCTAAAAATCTTGCAAAAAGTAAGGTCTCCCAGCTAAACGAAAAAGCAGATCCAAAAGCAGAAATGGTATAAAGAACCGCAGTAATGATCAAAACTCGCTTTCGGCCATACCGGTCTGCAGGTTTACCAACAATAAGCGTCCCGACAATTGTACCAATCAATGCAATGGCGACAGTAAAACCCAGACTGGCTTTATCAAGCGAGAAAATTCTTTCCAGGTCGGCAGTGGTTCCGGCGATTACTGCAGTGTCGAAACCAAATAAAAAGCCACCTAAGGCAGCAATCAATGCAATGATAAAAACCTGGTATGATTTCTTACGCATAAAGTCAGTTTTATAATTAGATATTTATCGTTAGTTTGTTGAGTGAACTGAAATCAGAACTATAATTCAATCGTAATTTGTTTTCCCAAAGTTTCAACCAGGTCACCAGGACGCAATTTTGCGCGTTTACGGAACTCCACTTCACCATTTAATTTTACTTCTCCGTCCTCAACCATTATTTTTGCATGCCCGCCAGATTCCGCAATATGAATCAGTTTCAGCAATTTGATCAATTCAATATATTCCTCTCCATTTAAATTAAATACCATATTCTTTTAGATTAATCTTGTTTAATTTCCAATCGCAATTTAACCGGCAATGATTGAAATACAAGATCGTAAGAATGATCAATCATTTCGAGAATCAGCTTTTGGGGCAACGATCCATCCAAAACAACCGTATTCCAATGTTTTTTATTCATATGATAACCCGGCAGAATCGCAGGATTAGCTTCACGCAAATCAATTGCTTTGTCAGGATCACATTTCAGGTTCATCGATGGATCGCCTTCCAGGTTAAGCAAAACAAATATTTTCCCTCCTACTTTTATTACCAGCGTAGTATCACCAAACGGGAAGCCCTCTTCTATCCCTTTTTTAGTGAGGCAATAAGCCCTGATCGCTTCAACATCCATGAGAAAAGTATTGCGTTATTAGATTGACCAAAATTAAAAAAATTCTGTTACTGATTCAACTAAATACAGGGAATGGAATAATGACCTAATTGACCGGCGGAATAAATGCCCCAGGGAAATGGGTTAACTCATAATTAATATCATCTGAAAATATGATCGAAATAACATCGAAACGGGTTTCCAGATCGATATTCCGTTGATTAAGCCAGGCATCTGCCACTTCAACCAGATTTCGGATCTTTCGGGACGAAACCGCCTCCCAGGGTTCTTCAAAATAATCACCTTCGCGGGTTTTGACTTCCACAATTACAATCTCGTCGCCCTGCCGCGCAACAATATCAATCTCCTTATGATCGTAATACCAGTTACGCGCCAAAATTTTATAACCTTCCTTTTTGAGATAACCGACTGCGATCTCTTCGCCTTTTATTCCAAGTTCAGCTGGTGGCATCATCACTTTCAGGTTTTACAATGTTTTTATAATCACCTTATTTTCTGAAACATCCAATAATATTTTGCTCCCCATAAGCAAGGGATAATTGGGCAACTCGTGCCCGGATTGTAATCCAAAGACGAGCGGATATTTGTACGGGGCAACAGCCTCCCTGATAATTTGGTAAGCATTTTTGCCAAAAGGAGTTTCCTCATCTTTCATTACTGTAAAGTACCCGACAACCAAACCCGAAATTTGTTTGAGCACCCCGCCTGCCTTCAGATTCATTATCATCCTGTCGATATGATAATGATGCTCATTAATATCCTCGATAAAGAGTATTTTTCCTTTAGGCGAGATGTCGAGCGGAGTTCCCCGCAAACTCTGAATAATCGATAAATTCCCTCCGGTTAAAATTCCTGAAACCACACCATTTCTATTCAATTCATTTGGATTTACAAGATAATCAAGTTTTTCGCCTTTCAATAACTCCATCAGCTGCAAAAAACTTTCAGTGAAAACTTCATTCTGTTCAAACCATGCAGTCATCACACCATGCACGGAAGCAATATTGTGACGTGAAAGATAAGCATGAAAAACGGTAATATCGCTAAATCCGACCAGCCATTTAGGCTTTTTAAAAAACGACGACCAATTGAGCAAAAGATGAGTCCGCAACGAACCGTAACCTCCACGCGTAAAAAAAATAGCCTTGATCGATTTATCATCAAGCGCTTTCTGCATATCAGCAGCGCGGGAAAAATCAGATCCGGCAAACATACCATCCTTATCGAAAGCATGCGCCCCAATTTCGACCCTAAATCCCTGTTGCCTTAGTAATTCACCGCCTCGTTCGGCGATTTGACGGTCTATTTTACCTGCCGGCGAAATAATCGCAACTTTGTCGCCCGGACCAAGCTTCGAAGGAAACTTCATTTTGCTAATGCTTTAAAATATTTCACTCCCGCTACTTATTTTAGAAGTACTCAAGACGCTCTAAACTCTAAGTTCTTTAGGCACTCCAAACTCTACTTAGAAAATCCTCGATCGCCTTTGGAAAATACTTGTATTCCAGTTCATGAATTCTTGCGGCAAGCGTATCGGGCGTGTCATCGGGGAGTACAGGACATTTTACCTGGAGAATATGCTCCCCTTTATCATACTCTTTATTGACGAGGTGAATCGTAATTCCCGACTCTTTTTCCTGATTGCGCACCACCGATTCATGCACGAACGAACCATACATTCCCTTACCACCGTAGGTTGGTAAAAGTGCGGGATGTATATTAATAATAGTAAACGCATCGACAAATTCAGGCGGAACAAGCCAAAGAAATCCTGCTAAAACGACCAGATCTACGTTTCGATTTTGGAGTTCTTTTATCATCTGATCAGATCCGCTAAACTGCTCACGCGTGAAATACTTCGTCTCGACCCCTAAATTATGTGCTCTTTGAAGAACATAAGCCTCTTTTTTGTTTGACCAAACTGAATCTATCCTCACGTAAGGATGGTTTTGGAAGTATCGGATAATATTCTCGGCATTACTACCCGAGCCAGAAGCAAATATAGCTATATTTTTCATTTATAATAGATTACACACATTAAAAATTCGACTATTCGACCCAAAAGTTCCAACAAGAATTGCAGACTCCGATTTTCATGTCTAAAATAATAGATTCTTGTCTAAATATTTGGAAGATAAATTCCTTTCTTTGTTTCTTTGCACTCGCTGTAAAAAAAATTCAGCGAACAAATTTAATAATAGTATTAACGTAAAAATTTAAAAAATCATGTCTGACATTTCAGCGAAAGTAAAAGCGATCATTGTTGATAAGCTTGGTGTTGATGAAAGCGAAGTTACACCGGAAGCATCGTTCACAAACGATTTAGGCGCAGATTCTCTTGATACCGTAGAGCTAATTATGGAATTCGAAAAAGAATTCAACATTGCTATCCCCGATGATCAGGCTGAAAAAATCGGAACTGTTGGCGATGCCATTAATTACATCACAGAGAACGCGAAGTAATCCAGTTTTTCATTAATAAAGGGCTCAAAAGTTTACTATGGAATTAAAACGAGTTGTTGTAACTGGATTGGGCACAATTAATCCTCTTGGTAAAAACGTTGAGGAATTCTGGGAAAACCTATGCAATGGGGTTAGCGGTGCCGGCCCCATTACTCGTTTTGATGCAGCCAGATTCAAAACACAGTTTGCATGTGAGGTAAAGAATTTCGATCCAAGCGAATACCTTGAGAAGAAAGAGGTTCATAAGCACGACTTGTATGCACAATTCGCATACGTTGCTGCAGCCCAAGCGCTTAAGCACTCTGGTCTGGACCTTGAAAAGATTGATAAAGATGAATGTGGCGTTATCTGGGGAGCTGGAATTGGAGGTTTGAATACTTTTTTACAAGTTGTTACTGAGTATAACGCCCAACCTGAAAATCCAAGATTTTCGCCGTTCTTTATCCCAAAAATGATTGCCAATATGGCCAGTGGAAACATCGCTTTAAAATACGGTTTCCGCGGACCAACAATTACCACTGTTACTGCCTGTGCCTCGGCAACCCATGCTATGATTGATGCCGCAACTTATATCCGTCTTGGAAAAGCGAACATCTTCATTGCCGGAGGTTCCGAATCAGCCATCAACGAAGCTGGAGTAGGCGGTTTTAATGCCATGCGTGCGCTTTCTACGCGTAATGATGATCCGAAAACTGCTTCAAGACCCTTCGATGTCGGACGTGATGGATTTGTAATGGCCGAAGGTTCTGGCGCTTTAATCCTTGAAGAATATGAACATGCGGTGCGTCGTGGTGCTACAATCTATGCCGAACTTGTAGGAATCGGAATGTCAACTGACGCTTACCACATGACAGCCCCCGATCCCGAGGGCGGAGGTGCCGCATTGGTGATGCAAAGAGCATTGCAGGATGCAGGACTAAAGCCAACAGATATTGATTACATCAATGTTCATGGTACGTCTACAGGTCTTGGTGATATAGCCGAGCCAAAAGCCATTCGCAGAGTATTTGGTGATCATATTTATAATCTGAGCATCAGTGCCACCAAGTCAATGACAGGTCACTTATTGGGTGCTGCCGGAGCCGTTGAAGCAATTGCCTCTATATTGGCAATGAGGGACAGCATTGTTCCTCCAACAATCAATCAATTCGAGCTTGACCCTGCAATTGATCCGAAAATTGATTTTACCTTTAACAAAGCAAAAAAACGCGAACTCAACTATGTTTTAAGTAACACCTTTGGGTTTGGCGGTCATAATGGAACTGTAATCTTTAAAAAACTTTCTTAGAAAGTGTTAAGAGATTTAAGGTATCGAATAAAACTCTTTTCTTCTTCAAGAAAGGAGTTTTATTCATTTATAAAAGCGACCACAGGATTTAGCCCGCTAAAGCTTCGGCTTTATGATCTGGCATTCATTCATAAATCGGCTTCCTCTGCCGATTTACTGGGTCAACCTATTAATAATGAGCGCCTCGAATACCTCGGAGATGCTGTAATCGGGACCATCGTTGCCGATTATCTCTACAATCGTTTTCCCCGGAAAGATGAGGGATTCCTTACGCAAATGCGTTCGCGTATCGTGAACAGAAGTTTTTTGACCCAACTGACCTTTAAACTTGGTCTTAACCATTTTGTCACATCGAATACTAATTCCGTCAATGAATCAAGCCATATTTTCGGTGATGTATTCGAAGCATTTGTTGGTGCGATCTACCTCGATATCGGTTATCAGGGAGCAAAGGATTTTCTGATTAAAAGAGTTTTGTCAACCTATGTCGATGTTTACGCCCTCGAAAGAAGTGATACGAACTTTAAAAGTCAGCTAATCGAGTGGGGACAAAAAAACAAACGGGAGGTTGAGTTCGACACACAGGAAAATCCGGCTGCCGGCCAAAATAAGCCCCCCTTTATATCTATCATAAGAATTGATGGACAGATCGCCGGAAAAGGTGAAGGGTTTTCGAAGAAAGAGGCTCAGCAAAATTCAGCGTGTAAAGCGCTCGGGAATTTCGACATCAGCGATTCCATCTGACAACGTGATCGTTATACTAAATGAATAGTTTTTTTACTCTTATAGAATTTCAGCGCTTACGGAAAATTTCATAATTTTCGCAAACATAAAATCCTATCGTACAGTCTCCAAAATAAGTCTTGTGAAGACTGCGACTAACCCACGCTATAGAACCAAAAATCCTTTTTGAATGGAATAACTTCCTTATTTAAGCTCCTAAGTTAAATAATGTTAAGGAGATTCGACAAGATTCATTAATAGCTATATCTTTGTTTCGATGAGCAGAAGAATGATATATACGTTAAGTGTAGTAATGGCTATTGCTGCAGCCTCCTTGATTGGTGTGCAGATGATGACTATTAAACATACGGCAGAACTTCAGGAAAAGAATTTCAGCATGCAGGTTATGCAGGCTCTGCAGGATGTAACAGAATTAATCTACCTGACTGAAACAAGTCAGTTCTTTGCGCTTGAAGAAGAAAGAAACGATTTGCCGGTTAATTATTATACAGATTTATTCCCCAACTCAGATCCTAATTTACCACTAAGCGCTCTCGAACAGACAGGCGAAATCTCAGTCTATCGAAAATACCAGGATGCCGGTAATATAAATGGCATGAATGATCAGTCAAACTTTTTTTCACAAAGACAGACTCAGGGTTTTCAGTATAGCTATAACGCCAAAAGTGCACAGGATGCGCAAAATCTCAGATTCCAATTATTCATGAAAGAGAGAGCTGACTTACCTTTATCCCTAAGAATTCCTCCAAATTCTTTGGCTCTGGCATTAGATTCGGCTCTCAAACGTAATGCAATCCTTCTCGATTATAAGTTCACTGTGCTAACCATGATTGATGGTAAAAACGCCTATATTATGGGAAACGAAGATTATAAACCAGGGAAAAGGACGAAAGTATACCGGAAATTACTCATCGCTGGTGATGATCCTGTAAAGCCGGACTTTCTTTGTGTTTATTTTCCGGAGCAAAGTCGTAGTTTTTTCAGTTCTACCTCATTTCTGGTTTTCCCGTCACTACTGCTTACTCTAATCATTATTGTAATTTTTATTGTTACATTACAGATCATATTGCGTCAGAAAAAAATATCTCAAATAAAGAATGACTTCATTAATAACATGACGCATGAGCTGAAAACGCCGATATCAACAATATCGCTGGCTTCACAAATGTTAAGAGATTCATCTGTGTCACTTTCAAAATCGACTGTCGATCATATTTCAGGCGTGATTTTTGATGAGAGTAAAAGGTTGAGCAACCAGGTTGAAAAAGTGCTGCAAATGGCTGTTTTCAACGAAGGAAGATTAAAGCTGAAGTTTACCCAGATTGATTTGAACAAACTGGCAGAAACTGTAGCTTCGAATTTCGAAATCAGAGTATCGAACGAAAACGGAGAATTGAAGACCGATTTACAGGCTGACAATCCGTTTATCAGGGGAGATGAAGTTCATATTACAAATGTATTTTTCAATTTATTGGATAACGCTGTAAAATACAGCAAGTCGAACCCCGTGATTGAGCTTTCGACCGAGAACAAAAACGGGTGGGTTATTGTTCAGGTAAAAGATAATGGCATCGGTATTCCAAAAGAAAACCAGGCTCAGATTTTCGAACGCTTCTATCGGGTTCCAACAGGAAACGTTCATAACGTCAAAGGATTCGGGCTTGGACTTTCGTATGTTAAGCGCATTATCGACGCTCATAACGGTAAAATAAAAGTAGACAGTACCTTAGGGAAAGGTACGCGGTTCAGATTGTATTTCCCAATAAAAAATACTCAGAATTATGGAAAAGAAAACTAGAGTGATTCTCGCAGAAGATGACGAAAATCTCGGACTCCTGCTCAGAGAGTATCTTATTGCAAAAAATTACGATACCGACTTATATCCTGACGGCGATGCAGCTTATAAAGGATTCCAGAAAAGCCAGTACGATCTTTGCATATTTGATGTGATGATGCCTAAAAAAGATGGTTTCACCTTAGCAAAAGACATCAGAATGCTCAATACGGAGATTCCTATTATTTTTCTGACCGCCAAAAGCATGAAAGACGATGTCATTGAAGGGTTCAAGATTGGAGCCGACGACTACATGACGAAACCTTTCAGCATGGAGGAACTACTGTTCAGAATTGAAGCCATTTTGCGCAGAACGAGCGGAGAAGGCGACAACTCTCAGACAGTTTTTAAACTTGGAAGATTTATCTTTGATGCCCGCAAACAAACGCTTTCGGATGCCACTGAAAATACAAAACTTACCACAAAGGAAGCCGACCTTCTTAAATTGCTTTGTGTGAATGCGAATAAGATTCTTGAAAGAAACTTCGCACTTAAAACGATCTGGGTCGACGATAACTATTTCAATGCCAGGAGTATGGATGTATACATCACCAAGCTTAGAAAACATTTGAAATCTGAAGAAGGAATAGAGATTATCAATGTGCATGGCAAAGGATATAAGCTGATCGTATAGGTATTGAGATATCAGATAAAAGACATAAAAAAAGCCCGGGCAAATTGTCCGGGCTTCTTTATGATCAGATGACATTGTTGGGGGAATTTTTTATTCGATGTATAACTCATTTGCAACTTTAGTCCAAAAATAAAATCGTAGGGTGACATCTTTAAAAACTAATTTTTAGAAGCTCACCGCCTTAATTCCTGGTGTCACAGTTAAAGTCACAACTTATATTGTCATATATACTTATTAAACAACACTTTGTATAAGTATTTTAGTAAATAAAGTCACAGTTAAAGTCACAATAAAGTCACAAACTATCGACCTGTTTCTCAAATTTCAGATGAATATTTTAATAAACAAAGTCACAATAAAGTCACACAAAAATCACGGGAAACCTGCTTATTTTGTGATCCCGCATGTGCGGGATGACAAATATCCTTGTAACTT
>JAATGF010000104.1 GCA_015654795.1 Bacteroidales bacterium | reverse complement strand
GTTTTTTGTGTTTTCATCCTGTTTGAAGCCTGCTTTTGATGCAAACGGGCATGAAAAACGTGGTTTTGAAGAGTCAACTTTCAGTTTGAAACTGAAATATTTCTATTCCAAAGTGGGTGGGTATGCTCCGGAATATGTAGAATACAACATCTATTCATTCACAATACTTACATTTAGAATATGAATAACTTTGATTTCATGTTTGAAAAGTCCTCCAATCTTGAAAAAAATTTAGTTCTTGGCACAAAGGAATCAAAGTCATTTAAGTCCATTTTTGAAGAATCCTCTAAACTTGCCAGCTATTTACGGAATAAACTAGGTCAGGATAAAAAAATATTAATAGTAGCACATAATAGTTCATTTTTCATTGTAGCTTATTTAGGGATATTGAAATCCGGCAATATTTGTGTCCCTTTAAATCCGGGTATTGAGCAGGATGGTTTTGATTTTATCAAAACAAAAACGAAATCTCCATTAGGCTTTTTTTCAGAAATTGTCAGGAATCGGCTTAATCTGCCTGATGATTGCATCACTGAAAATACCCTCGTTGAAATAATTGCCAGGGAATACAAAATGTTGCCGATGGAACCAGGATTTGATGGAGAACGGGTTGCTGAAATCATTTTCACTTCGGGTTCGACGGCCTTGCCCAAAGGAGTGATGTTGTCTCACAATAATATTATAGCTAATACAGAGTCGATTATACAATATCTCAGCTTAAATGGAACAGATATCATGATGGTCGTCTTACCGTTTTTCTATTGTTACGGCCTTTCATTGTTACATTCACATATCCGTGTAGGTGGTTCATTGGTTTTAAATAACAATTTTATTTTTCTTGGATCAACGTTTAATGATCTAAATAAATATTGTTGCAGTGGTTTTGCCGGCGTTCCCTCTCATTTTCAAATAATGCTGAGGAAATCTGATCTGTTTAAAAACACAAAATTCCCATCCCTTCGCTATGTTACCCAGGCAGGTGGAAAGCTACATAACACATTTATCAATGAATTTACAGAAACGTTCCCCAAAGTTCAGTTTTTCGTAATGTATGGGCAAACAGAGGCGACATCAAGACTTTCATATCTTCCTCCATCACTGCTAAAAAAGAAACTCGGTTCTATTGGAAAAGGAATACCTGGAGTTGAGTTAAAAGTGGTTGACGATCAAGGTTATCCAATTTCGACAGGTGATACCGGGGAGATTTTGGCACGTGGAAGAAATGTGATGTTGGGATATTTTGAAGATCCAGTATTGACTGCTGATACTATTAAGAATGGTTGGCTATATACTGGTGATTTAGCCACGGTTGATGAAGATGGATACATCTATATAACTGCCAGAAAAAAAGAAATCATCAAAGTTGGAGGCAAAAGAGTTAGTTCCAAAGAGATAGAAGAGGTAATTGTAATGATGACAGGTGTAATTGATTGCACAGTTGAGTCTGTAGATGATAAGCTGTTGGGTGAAGCAATTAAAGTTACTGTAGTTGTTAATGAGATGGGGAAAAAAATAACCAGTGATGATTTAAAACAATTCTGTGGTGCAAAGCTTTCAAGTTACAAAGTACCTAAATATGTTGCATTTAAAGAATCTATGGATGTAAATCCTTCCGGTAAGAAAGTGAAGCAGGCTTAAAAAATCAATATTACGGATTCAATCTGATTAACATTAATAAATATTTAATAATTAGTGAAACTTTTTTGATTAACAAATAGTATAAATCAAAAAAGTATTGAAAGTTTAAAACAAATTCTATGAAAAATTTTCTTTTATTTGGGCTGATTTTATTGCTTGCATTGAGTTTTAGTTCATGCAAGTCAACAAGGAACATGAAGTATTTTCAGGATCTTAATAATGATGTACAAAATGGGATTCCTAAACAAGCCCCTGAATACCTTATAAAATCCGAGGATAACCTTTATGTTGATGTCAAATCTATGAACACTGAGGTTAGTCAACTGTTCAGTCCATCAAAATCAAACAATAATAGTGGAGGAACGCAATCCGATTTTGGACAAACGTCAAGTCAATATTTAAATGGATATTTGGTTAATCAGAGAGGAATGATAGTACTTCCTGTAATTGGGGAGGTAAGCGTGGTAGGCCTGACAGAAGAAGCGGCCCAGGATGCCATACAAAGGAAGGTTGGCGAATATTTTAAGGATGCAACAGTAAGGATTAGAATTTTGACCTATAAGATTACAATTTTAGGCGAAGTGAAAAACCCTGGTGTTTATTTCAATTATAATAAAAGCATTACCATTCTGGAAGCATTAGGAATGGCTAATGGGACTACCGACAACGCGAGTTTAAGAAAGTTACTCGTGATTAGAACTACAGACTCAGGAAGCAAGAGTTATCGCTTAGACCTGACTGAAAAAAAAACGATGACCTCCGAAGCTTTCTATTTACTTCCTAACGATGTTTTGTATGTCGATCCGGACAAATACAAAAATCTCACTTTAAACAGCACTCTTTTTTCTATAGCTCTTTCCGCTGTAACATCAACAATATTAGTGCTGAGCTATTTAAAAAATTAATTCATTTCTATAATTATCAAACGATGAGACAAGAAACTGAGACTACTGTATTTTATCCGGAGCAACATAACCAATTTGATTTTAAAAAACTATTTTACCGTATTAGAAAAAAATGGTATTGGTTTGTCTTCTCTATTTTTATTGGATTATTCGCAGCATGGTTATACAGCCACTACATGCCTCCGGAATACAACATTCAGTCATCATTGATTATCAATGAATATGAAAGCGGGATTAAACGGCTAAGTTTATCTCAAAACCAAGGCAACGAGCGTGTTGTTAACGTAATGGGTCAGGATCATGCAGGCAGGTTGAAATCGCATTTCGTAAGTTTAAACACACTTCAAAGCCTTGGATGGAATATTTCCTGGTATCAACACACTCCTCTTTATGGCAAGGATCTCTATGGCAGGGATCCATTTAAAGTAATTTTACTTTCAGACAAAACAAATCTTAAAGACATCCCGGTTTCTGTCACACCTAACTCGGATTCCGAATTTCAGGTAGATGTTGAGACAACTGATAGTTTAAGAAATCCCATTAAGTTTTCTCAAAAATGTCAGTTTGGAGAACCATTTGAGAACAAATACTTTGGTTTTATTCTTGAGAAGGTGGGGGGTGAGTTCGTTTCTGGAAAACGGTTTTATTTTGTGATTAATAATCTCAATAATCTTGCCATACAATATCAAAAGAAACTGAAAGTAAATACAAATGAGAAAAAACCAGATATGATTGAATTAGTCCTGTCTGATAATAACTCTAAACGTGGAGTTGATTTTTTGAACAGACTTGAGCAAACTTATATCGAATACGGTCTTAACGAGAAAAACAGAGTGGCTGAGAATACCATGAAATTTATTGACAGCCAACTAAAAAGCGTTACAGATTCCCTGTCATATTCGGAAAATAAATTTACAAACTTCCGTACAAGAACTCAGTCAGTGGACTTAAACCAGTCAGGTGGATTAGCTATGCAAAAACAGGAAACATTAGAGTCTGAAAAAGCGATTCTCGAAAGTCGTTTAGCATATCTGCGCAATCTCCACGATGATATTAATGATTCAAAACTGATGAAACAGGTAGTCGTACCCTCTGTTTTCGGCATTACTGATCAAACAATAAACACATTAGTAACCAAATTAAGTGATTTATATAGCAGGCGGGAAGTGCTCTCATTTTCAGTTCAGGAAAAAGCGCCTTCCTTAATATTATTGGACAAGGAGATACAACTTACTAATAATATGCTTTCTAAAAACATCAACACGTTGCTTACTTCAACAGAAACAGATTTGAAGAATCTGAATAGACGTGCAGGTGGATTTAGCTATCAATTATCCCTTTTACCCAAAACAGAACAGCAACTAAGCTCCTTAAAACGAAGCTTTGATTTGAATAATGAATTATACACTTATCTATTGAAAATGAGAGCAGAAAGTGCAATTACTTATGCTTCAAATCAGCCAGATGTAAAAGTATTGGATCCTGCCCGTCTAGAAACGACTAAACGGACAAGTCCTATGACACTAGTCAATTATTTGATTGGAATGATATTAGGTTTCTTGATGCCAATTATTATTATTTTATTTAACGATATTATTAACGAATCAATTCAAACCAAAGAGGAAGTAGAAGAAACTACCAGATTACCTATTTCAGGAATGATTATTCATAACAAGAGCAAAAAAAATATGGTCGTCCTTGAAAATCCACGGTCAGATATCACAGAGTCCTTCCGTTTGCTTCGTACAAACCTGAAATATCTACTCATCGGGGACGGGAAGAAAGTTATTGCAGTACAATCCTCAGTTTCCGGAGAAGGAAAGTCCTTTGTTTCAATGAATCTTGCCTCTATCTTGGCCATGAACGATCTTAAAGTATTGCTCGTCGGAGTAGACATGCGAATGTCATCCTTGGATAAAGCTTTAAATTCAACAAATAAAAAGGGGCTTAGCACTTATCTTAGCAATCAGGATCGTTTTGACGATCTAATTGAGAAATCTTCAGTTAATAATCTGAGCTATGTCTCATCCGGTCCAGTTCCACCAAATCCTGCAGAACTACTTGAAAATGGTAACTTTGAAAATTTCATAAAAGAAGCCAAGTCTCGATATGACTACATTATTCTCGATAGTCCCCCCGTCTCATTAGTTACTGATGGAATTATTTCAGGACGCCATGCTGATATCAATCTATTTGTAATCCGTTTTCGTTACAGCAATAAGGAACAAATTAAGTTAATAAATGAACTTGAGAGCAAAAAGACTCTTTCCAACATTGCCCTGGTTTTAAATGATGCCGTAAAAGAGAATTTCGGAAGTGCTGGTTATTATAACCATCGGAATAAAGGGTATTATAAAGAATAAGCGAATAGGATTTTAGTTAATCAGATTTATGCCAGTCTCTGGCAAACAATAATTATGAATATCAACTATTTATCTTTTGTTTCGATTCTTATTTTAGTAAAACTTACAGATTATCTGCAACAATGAATTTCATTCAACGATTTTAAGGTTACAAAATAGGTTGACGATAATTTAAATAAAAAAATATAATTGAAAACCTCAAGTCTCCATTAGAAGCTTGAGTTTTTTTGTTTTTACTTCTAATTCTATCTTCCCCCTGTGTATTCAATCTAATGTTTTATTTTGACCCCCATTAAGAGATGATTTGATATTTGGTGTAATTGTATTGTATCACTCGCTTAAGTGATGTTATGTTGTGTATAAGCGTACAGCCATTTGCATGTTTTTTGGTAGGTAGTCATAACCTTTTATCTCTTTATAAATCGCTGCCCTTACAATTTGTTCAACAGTGGGTGTATCACCACGTCCAAAATCGCTAACGTTATCATTGCCAAATATATCGAATTTGAAAATATCGTAAATTTCAGGATGACCCTCAAGAATAGTATCGATCACTCCAAATTCAGGATTCTTGGACCAATCTGGTTTTTCAAATTTCAATACCAATTCGTTAAATATTCTCATGGTAAAAGCTATCTTTAATTCGGAAACAAGATAAAAAGAAGTTTTTGATAAACCAAAGATATCTGCCTGATATTCAAATATTTTATATATTACAGACAGACTCTATATAGACTGAGTTGTATTTCTGATCTTCTACAAGATTAAAGAGACTTTGATAATTCAACTAATTCTTGATTTCTTTCCATGTTAATCAGATCAGCAATTCACAATTTGGTCTCTTTAGTTAGAAAATTATTAGAATAATTTATTAATTTAATATATTATGATGTGCTAATTTCAGGATAAGTATCATTTGTTTACGTGTTGTGATTTTATTTTTACCTGCTTTGTGGTTTTATTTACAAATTTTCAACTGCATTTAATTTCCAAATTCAATTTCGATTTAGATCATAACCTATCAATTTAAGCTGATTTTTTTTATATTCTTCTGCCTTTTTCCAAATAAATTGCTTTCTTTAAAAACTCATGTTTAAACCTAAATTATATATCATGCATATCATAAAGATTATTTACACTTTTATTTTTGTGCTTTCGATTAATGGTGGTACCGAACAAGAGATACAAGCTGAACATATGGCTCAGGAACAAACTTTGTACGGAGAACTTAAATCGGCTACAATTGGAACAAACTACTATGTTTCTACAACTGGAAGTGATATCAATCCAGGTACTCAAGTTCAGCCATTCCAGACTATTGCGAAAGCTGCATCAATAGCTAATCCGGGAGACGTAATAACTGTCGAAAATGGAACTTATACCACAGTTCCTGGTGGTTTATTCGCCACTCTGTTGAAAAGTGGAACGTCGTCAAATTATATTACATATAAGGCCAGAAATAAAGGAGGAGCCGTTTTAGATGGTAAAAATAATAGTGCTTTACGGGGAATTAATATAACAGGAAGCTACATCAATTTTGAAGGATTTGAAATGAAAGGGGTATGTGAACGCTTCTTTGTAGTATCAGGAAAGTACATCAATATTAGGGATATTCATGCTCATCACAATGCCGGTTATTGTACAGATACAACAGATGGACTAAGTTTTGCTTCAGTTACTTCAACCGCAAATACAATTCTGTTTGAACGATGTTTAGTGCATGACATTGGTCGCCTTGGGCCAGGTGAAAGAGGTTGTTCCCTGGCAACCACTAATTACAAGGAACATGATCATGCGATTTATTCCAGCGGAGCAACAAACCTCACTATACAAAATTGTGTTTTTTATAATATCCGTCATGGATTTGCACTGCATGTCTATTCCGGGTCTAATGCTACATCAACCAATTTAAAGTTTATTAACAATACTTGCGAAAATGGCAATCCATATCATCCTGCTGGTCATATCCTGTTCTGGGGTAATTGCAATGGAGCATTAATTGCGAATAATATTTTCAAAGACCAATATCAATCTGCAATACAAATATATCAAGGAACATATATTTATTCCAATATTGTGATTGCCAATAATATTACACGTGGAGGAGACGGCACCATATTAACAGGAACAGCAAATGGAGTTACGACTAATGATAACTATAACAATACCGACCCTTTATTTGTAGATGAGATCAATCATAATTACGCATTACAAACTTCATCTCCCGCAAATAAAACCGGCTATGCAACCGGTGTAACAACTGATTATTTGAATAATGTGAGAACATCACCAAATATCGGAGCATATGCGTCTTCAGTATCTTCAGCAAGCATCTATTATAATAATCAAATGTCTGCGACCGCAATGAAATGTGATTGTGGAATCGGTTATAATGGATCGACAGTAACATATACCGTTTCATCTAAAAAATATAGTTCCACAATAAGTCAAGCTGATGCTGATAATAAAGCACTTGCTGATATAAACAATAATAAGCAAGCATGGGCTAATTCCAATGGTACCTGCACTTTATAAGCCTTTCAGTTTATTATAGTATTCAGACAATCGGTTCTGCCACAAAAAATGATTGTGGGTCAGGATATACAGGATCAACAGTTTCATATATAATAGACATTATATAGAATAAATTATTATCGCGTTCTTTTACATATATTTGTGTCCCATATACGCAATAACTATGGGATTAAAACTTGACAAAATCAGAAAGAACCCGGTACAATTTCTCAGCCTGACGGGTTTTTCACC
>JAATGF010000002.1 GCA_015654795.1 Bacteroidales bacterium | reverse complement strand
TCGATACGATAAAGGTACTGAGGATTGGGATCATTCAGATCAATTTAAACTGAGAGGCCGCCAGAGGCCATGAGAGGCCGCGAAAGAGTTAACCGAAATAACATGAAAATTGACGTTTAATGATAAATTAAAACCTCTTTCCCCAAAAAGAAGGTCGTACCTGGTTTAATATAAATTCTTTCCATAATTGACAATTGTGAAATCTTCTGTCTCTTACAGGAAGAAAGATTTACTGCAACTAAGATAGTTTCAAATGGGTTACCGACTTTTTTGATTATAATGTCAGATACGGAGCGTAATATGGCAAATATCCCGGAACCGCGTTACCGCACAAAATTAGTTGGATAAATTATTTTTATAATCTATTGTAACTATTTATCTTTCAACCATAATCATTTTACGTGAATCGCTGATTTTGTCGTACACCCGCTGATAATTCGATATATTTCTTAATTTTGTCCTTTCCCAATATAACCCGATGTTCATGAATGACTTAGAACTTTTGAGGAGGTTGAAACAAAACGACGAAATTGCTTTCAAAGTTATTTTTAGCAAATACTATTCCCGATTGTATTACTTCATTCTCGAGTTTGTTCCTCTGAAAGACATTGCCGAAAATATTGTTCAGGATACTTTTTTTACATTATGGAATAAACGCCATGAACTGACTGATGTCACCAATTTTGGGGCATACCTTTTTACTGTAGCTAAGAATAACTGCCTGTATCGGCTAAGATACCAAAAATACAGGAAGAAATTGTTTACTGAATATTCAATTGACACTGTTGAATTGGAAGCAAATCTTGAGGTATTGACTACAATTGATTCATCAACTTATACCTTTGAAGAAATTGAACGCATAATCCAGGAAACGCTGGATGAACTTCCCCCCCAATGTAAAAAAGTTTTCATACTGAGCCGGTTTGAGGAAAAGAAAAACAAAGAAATCGCAGAAGAACTTAATATCTCAGTAAAAGTTGTTGAGAAACATATAACCAAAGGACTTAAGATATTTAAAATTGCCCTAAAAGACTACCTGCCTTTTGTTGCCTATTTATTAATACGTTAGTAATAATCCTGCCTTTTTTCTTAATCTTCTGAAAAAAAAGTTTGTCCGCAAGGGTGGGTAAACGTAGATGAGTGCATTATTCTAACAAAGATATCTATGAAAAACCTGGATGACATATTAAATCTGATTACGGGCAATATTGCCCCTGACCGAAAAAAAGAGGTTTTTTCGATTATAAAAGAAGACTCTGAAAATGAAGAACTATATCGGAAAGCCAAAACAACCTGGGCTTTGATGTCTTCTGCACAAAAGATGCCTGATTATGAAATTGAAAAATCCTATAAAAGGCTTAACGCTCGCATTTCTGCAAAACATGGCTTTCAAAAAATACTTTCCACTTATGTGCGGTATGCAGCTGCCGTTGTTTTGCTTGTTAGTTTTTCAGCAATAGTGTTCTATTTGGGTAGGCAAGACAATCACAATTTAGTTTCGGAATTAAAATATACTTCTGTCGTTGCAGATAAAGGCCAAATATCAAAAGTAATACTGCCTGACAGCTCGATTGTCTGGATTAATTCGGGAACCACCTTGACATACGACAACAATTTTTCGCAAAACAATCGTAATCTATCTCTGAAAGGACAGGCATTTTTTGAGGTGAGAAAAAATAAACACTTGCCATTGATTGTAACCAGTGGTGATTTGCAGGTAAAGGTTTTAGGGACCCGGTTTGATGTCAAAGCTTATCCTGATGATGACGAAATTAAAGTAACGCTGGAATCAGGTAAAGTTGAATTGCTTAACGCTAAAGACAAATCATTTGCTTACAGAATGATTCCCGGACAAATGGCCAGTTATGATCTCCAGTCTAGCAAAGTAAAAAAGAAAACGGTTGTAACTCAAAATTATTCGGGATGGAAAACCGGAAACTTGATCTTTATTGATACTCCAATGGCTGAAGTAATAAAAAGTCTCAAAAGGAAATTTGATATCGAAATAGAAGTAGGTAATACATCTGTGTACCGATCTGTATTCAACGCAAATTTTAAAAATGAAAGCATGAAAGAAATACTCGATTACATTCGATTTTCCTGCCATGTAAATTATACTATCGTACCAGAGAAGAATAGTATCAAGATAAAATTATACTAATTAAGTATGCTAATTAAGTTGAACCTTAAATTTGAGCCTATGACAAAATAGCAAAACAAATAATCAAAAAAAAGGAGATGCTCTAACATCCCCTTTTTATGCACATGTGCCGGCAATCCATGAAAATAACGGGCACAATAAACTTGAACTTTTAAAATCCAAATCATGACAAATTTATGAAAAATAACTATTGTCGATTGAATTCCATATCTAAATTAATATGGAAATCGAAATTATTTCGTATTATGAAAGCAACGATCTTCATAATTGTACTGAGCATTGCTCAGATATTTGCAGCTAATTCATATTCTCAAACGACCCGGTTGAGTTTGAATCTCAAAAATGTTTCTGCGAGAACAGTGTTACAACGGATTGAAGAACAATCCCAGTTTTATTTTATTTATGACGCAACAGTTGTTGATGTAGAAAAGGAAGTAAGTATAAACACGGACAAAGAACCTATAACTAAAATTCTGGATCAACTATTTGAAGGAACAAATGTTATCTACAAAATAACCGACCGGCAAATAGCATTAACGACTGAATCCTCATTATCAGCCAATCAGCAATCAATAATTCAGGTTACCGGTAAGGTTACCGACTCTTCAGGCGCTCTTCTCCCCGGGGTCAACTGTATCGTGAAAGGTACCACAAACGGAACCATTACTGATGTTGATGGAAAGTATAATCTTTCAAATGTTCCTGGCGATGCTATTCTTCAGTTCTCTTTCGTAGGAATGAGAACTCAGGAAGTTCCGGTTGCCGGAAAAACTAACATCAATGTTACATTGTCAAATGAAACCATTAATCTTGATGAAGTAGTTGCAATTGGCTATGGAACACAAAAAAAGAAATTTGTAGTAGGTTCTGTTTCTCAAATCAGTTCAAAAGAATTGTTGTCTACTCCTATGCCTAATGTTTCCAATTTATTGACAGGAAAGTTACCCGGAGTAACGAGTATACAGCGGTCAGGTTTGCCGGGAGATGATCAGACTTCCATAAACATCAGGGGGATAAGTACTTTTACAAATTCCAGTCCATTAGTGTTGGTCGATGGTGTAGAGCGAATGCTTAACACCGTAAACCCTGCGGATATCGAAAATGTATCAGTTTTGAAAGATGCTTCTACATCAGCTATTTATGGAGTAAGAGGCGGAAATGGCGTAATTCTTATTACTACCAAGAAAGGACAGGAAGGCAAAGCTAAAATCTCATACGATGTATCAGGTACAGTTTCTGTAAACACGGCTTTCCCGAAGTTTCTTAATGGTCCTGATTATTTAAACTGGTATAATAAAGCATCCCAAATGGATGGTCTTGGATCAGCGTTTGATGCTGATATACAGACCAAAGTGATTAAGGGAGACGCCAACGGCATTTATGGCAATACGGATTGGTTAGATTTACTCTTTAAAGATTATGGGTTTACCCAACAACACAATATTTCAGCAACCGGAGGAACAGACAAAACTAAATATTATATAAGTGCCGGCATTTTGGATCAGGATGGTATAATTGATAATGTCAATTATAAACGATATAATATCCGCTCCAATATTGATGCCACAATTGCCGACAATTTTAATCTGTCGCTGAATCTTGGAGGATTTTACGAGGATAGAAATTGGCCTGGAATAGGCATGTCGCCACAGGTATTTATGAATCCGATTGAACAGGCTATCGACGCCATTCCGATTATTAAGCCTACCTATGAAGGCAAATATACGGGTTGGTCAGAAAATGGGGCAACCATTCAAAGTCCCTTGGCTTCTGTAAAAAATGGTGGTTTTCAGAAAATGCAACGTTGGCAATTCGAAGGAAGCGCAAAACTGGAATATGATTTTTCGCGTATTAGCTTTCTTAAAGGATTGAAGGTAGGGGTATTTTACAGCTATGACTATGGCAATACAGCAAACAGTGGTTTACTGGGTTCCTATGAAGTGATGTCGTATAATAAAACAACAAAGACGATATCTGAAGCGCGGGCTACAGGAACAACCGAAGGCGGAAATTATGAGAAGTCAATGTCGCTTGGTTATTCCTATATATTACGTCCTACGATAGAGTACAACCGGTTATTTGGAAAGCATAATCTCAGCACAATTTTGCTTTTAGAAGAGAATAAATCGAATAGTAGTACGATGACCGGGCGCAAGTCCGGATACATGTTCTCCGATCCAATAGACATTACATGGGGAACAAGTTACCCTTCAGGCATAGACCCTGTTACCGGAACGATGGGACATACTTCTTCGCGTGGGTATGCCGGACGTTTCAGCTATGGATTCGACAACAGGTATCTTGCTGAATTTACTTTCCGCTATGATGGAACCTATATTTTTGCACCCGAAAATCGCTGGGGTTTCTTCCCTTCAGTTGCCCTTGGTTGGCTTGTTTCAGAGGAGAAATTTTTTAAGGAATTGAATGCGGGAAGTATAAGTTACTTAAAAATCAAAGCATCATATGGTGAATCTGGAAGCAATGATGTCGATCCCTATTTATGGGCATCTTCTTATGGAATAACTTCATCACCTTCGTATGTGTTTGGTGGAAATACTTCGACGGCAGTTTATACTCTCAATAGTATAATTTCAGATCTTACATGGTCTCGCATTCAGAACTATAATATTGGTCTTGATTTGAATATGTGGCATGGATTACTGGGCATAGAATTTGATTATTTCTATAAAGTGACAAGTGATATCCTTGAGACTCAGGGAGGGAATATGCCTCCATCCTTAGGGGGAAACTATTCAACAGTAGCCAATTCCGGTAAGGTTGACAATCGTGGATTTGAACTGCTCTTAAAGCACAATAATAAAATAAATAGCGATTGGAACTATTCTTTAGTGGGTAGTCTGGCCTGGGCAAAGAACAAAGTATTATCGCGCCAAATAAACGAAGGTATTCCATGGAATCGTAATGAGATAGGTCGTTCTTTAGGTATTGTTTACGGATATGAGGCAATTGGTCTGTATCAGACGCAGGCGCAACTGGACAATTCGCCTGCCGCTCCTTCTGGTACAAAAAATTTAGGTGATCTCATTTATAAAGATTTCAATGGAGATGGTCGGATCGACCAGAACGATTTTGTGAAGATTGGGCGGGGAACCATGCCTCAGCTTAATTTTTCCTTATCGATGAACACTTCCTATAAAAACTTCTACCTGACAGCATTGTGGCAAGGTGTGGCTTTATGCGATTATCAGTTAAGTGCTGCATATAATAGCGGTATTTATGATAATACAGCATTTACCCGTCCATTTTATAGTAATGGCAATGCCCCGTATTATCTTGTTGAAAATACATGGACGCCGGAGAATACAAATGCAAAGTATCCGCGGTTAAGCACAATTGCTAATGGGAATAATGCCTGGCCCTCTTCCTGGTGGGTTGTCGATGGTTCGTACCTGCGTTTGAAGAATCTTCAATTAGGCTATACTTTGCCCAATTCGTTACTTAATAGGTGGAATATTGGCCTTAGTCGTTTGAATGTATATGTTGCTGGAACCAATCTGTTAACTTTCAGTAGCTTCAAGTATGTCGATCCTGAGATGCCAAGCGTGAATAACGGTTATTATCCACAGCAGAAAACATACAGTGTAGGCTTAAATGTAACCTTTTAACAGAACTTCGAAAATGAAAAATTTATATTCACTGATAAGTGTGATCGCGCTATCAATTATGGCATCGTGTACGAATCTTGATCTTGATGCTACTGATCGTGTTTCGGGAGCTGCTGTATGGGAGAGCGAAGAAACTGTTGACGCTTATGCCACCGGTTTATATGCCCATATGCGCGATGCTTCTGAATTGTACTCAAACAATCTGACTGATTGTTATTCAGATATTTTAAAGTCAACCTCATGGGACCAATATAATCATGTTTACAATAAAGCGCTGTTACAAGTTGACTATTTTACATCAACGGATGCAGGTTCTTTAGATAAATGGGGCAATTACGATCGGATTAAGCGGCAAAATGAATTTCTTTTAGATGCTCCAACGAAAGGGGCTCATTTAGGCGAAGACTTCATAAAAGTTAGGATAGCCGAAGCACGCTTTATCCGGGCTTTCGCTTACTTTCAGATGGCGAGGGTATATGGCGGTGTTGTAATCCGGGACGAGACAGATGGCCTGGATGGTCGTAGCGAAAAAGATAAAGCAAGGGCAACCGAAGCAGAAACCTGGGATTTCATCATTAAAGATTTGCAACTTGCAGCTCAGGATCTGCCGGTTAAGTGGACCAGTGAATGGACTGGCCGTGCAACCAAAGCAGCGGCATATGGTCTGTTAAGCCGCTGTGCGTTATATGCCCAAAAATGGGATTTGGCCGTTGAAGCTGCAAAAAACACTAAATTGGCAGGGGCCAAATTAATTACCAGCTCTTATGCCGATGTTTTTACAACTCCATTGGAGTCAAATAGTGAGGTGTTGTTTGCCGTTGCTTTTAAAGATCCTATTGTGCATAATTTTGACCGTGCTTATCGTCCCAGCGGAGATGTGGATGTTTATTCGGAAGCTGCACCGACGAGTGAGTTGGTTGATAGCTATGAAATGGCCGATGGAACATCGTTCAGTTGGTCAACACATGGAACAGATCCATATACAGGTAGGGAACCTCGTTTTTATGCATCAATTTTATATAATGGCGCACCGTGGGAAGGCAGGACTATCCAATCGTATGTCGGAGGAACTGATGGCTTCCTTGAATGGAAACCAGCAGGAGCTACAACTACTACTGTTACTGGCTATTATATACGCAAGTATTTACAGGAAGGTAACAAGTATCTGATAAACCAAAGTACCCAATTCGATATAACAGTACGTTATGCTGAAGTATTGTTAAATCTGGCAGAAGCTCTGGCTGAACAGAATTTTTCTCTGAACAAACCAGACGCCCTGGCAGCTATAAATGAAGTGCGTAATCGGGTTGGATTGCCTGGAATAACTGATGCACAGGCTAATGATAAAGACAGTTTCATGACTTTTGTTCGTCACGAACGAATGGTTGAGTTGGCTTTTGAAGGATTTCGTTATTGGGATTTACGTCGGTGGAGATTGGCAGAGAGTGTGATCAATGACAAAACCGCTCATGGCGTGAAGATTACGAAAAACTCAGATAATACGTTTTCTTACCAACAAGTTGACTGTGACGGAGGACTGATCCGCTATTTTGATTCGAAATATTATCTCATGTCTATTCCTGAGAGTGAAAGGTTAAATAATTCACTTATAGGTAGTAATAATCCTGGATGGTAGCATCTTATTAATAAATATTAAAAACAAAGAGAAAATGAAAATATACAAACTCATATTAGTTTCTTTTTTGGCAATAATGACTTTTATTCCTTATTCCTGTCAGAAAGAAGATGAAAGGTATATCCATACAGATACAACTATCTCGTCCATTTATATTCGTAATGAAGTCGGTGGCGCTTATGTTGAAGGCACTTTTCAGGGAGATAATGAAATTGTCTTTCAAATTCCATTGGCAAAGAAAGAGGAGCTGGATATTTCCAACATATTGATCTATGCTAATATTCCTGTATCATCAAGTGTTTCTCCGGGGTTTGCAGGTCGCCACGACCTTTCTTCCGCGAAGGAATTTACTGTTACTAACGATAACAATGTTCCGCATACCTATACATTACGGGCAATATATTTAGATTATTAATTAACAATACATTCAAATTGAAAAAATGAAATTATATCTAAAACTATTAGGTGCATTGTTCCTGGGAGAATTGTTGCTTTTTAGTTCATGTTCTCAAAAAGATCATTTTGCAACTGAAAACGATATCCTCTCATTTTCAGTTACTGTTAACGGAGAACAAAAAGCGGGAGTGAAAACAGCACTGGGAGATACAATTAAGTTTAAAATGGCTCCTGGATTTGATGCTACGACACTGAAAGGATTAACCCCTTCAATATATATTTCAGGATACTCAACGATTTCACCGTTGCCAAGCGAGCCACAGGATTTCAACGAACCCGTGAAATATTCCGTGACAGCTCAGGATGGGACAATCCATGAGTGGACAATTAAGTGGTCTTATGGAGACAGGGTTAAAGATGGCGAAGGTGGAGGTGCCACTATTCCACTGTGGTACAAATCGCCGGAACAACTGGGGATTAATACGACCGGTCTGGAAAGTTCTATCGGGATCTGTGGTGACTATCTTGTTTTCTCCCGCAGTAATAAAACAGTAAACAAAAATACTGGTGAGCCAACTGATACGAAGCTGAATGTAACCGGGGTCCCAGGGCAAATCTATTACTTTGCCAATGATGACAAAGGTAATCTGGTTGGGTGTACACTTCCTGCCATTTCGAGTGGTAAATTCAACGTGTATAAATGGACTTCTATTGATCAGGTTCCGCAACTTATTTATACAGAAGATCATACCTCAGGAGGAATGCCGGGACGGAAGTTCGATATTGCCGGTGATGTTAATGCTACTGCAATCTTCTCTACAAACATGTATGAGTCTGGAAAATCGAACGGAACAATTCGGCGGTGGAAAATAACAGGAGGTGGCGCACCAACGGAAATAAGTAGTGTTGTTATTCCGATTGGGGAAGAATATCCAGCTACTGCAACGGCCATACAATGGCAGGCTTTTGCAATGTCAGCTCCCGATGAGAACGCCCGTTTTTACACAACTGTTCCGGCTTTACTTTGGGGAACAATTTACTCTGGAATTGTTGTAAAATATGGTACTCCTGATAATGTACAAGCATTGAGTAAATTCAGGGGAAGTTTTGTTCAGGATGACGGTTCTGCCGGCGGAGGTTACTGGGGAAATATTATTCATGGACATGTTTCGGCATTTGACTTCAATGGTAAGACCTATGTTGCAGCTTGTGGCCTTTCGTGGTCAAGATATACCTATTGTGTTGCCGCTGATGAAGATCTTTTCCCTGGCTGTATAGGGAAGAATATAGGCTACTGGTATGGAGAAATTCCTTATGCTTCAGGTATTGGTAACGGGACTTCGTCTATAACAGTAAGCAACGAGAACAACGACAGCATGCTGATTTATGTGTATGTTGAAGGTGGCGGAGTTGCTTGTGGAAAAATGACTCGTTACGAAAGGTAATAATTGTTTTGATGGTTAGTCTCGATCAATCTGGTAGAGACTAATCATCAAACCTCTTAAATGAGGAAGTGTACCGGACCTATTTAGTCAATGAAAATATATCGAAATGAAAGAGATTTTATGCATTTTTATGGTAGTATTGCTACTCCCTGCTTGTAGTAATAATCATGTTGCAAACGGTGGAGACATCTATAATAATCCTGCAGGTGAAGGAGATACAACCGGAACAATAAAGCCGGAAAAAATAAAAATATTGTGGCTCGATGCTGAAGCTAATTTTCAACTTTTCTCACAAAAAAGTAATATAACTACCTATCTCGATCTGGCAAAGAAAACCGGGTTTAATACGATAGTAGTAGACGTACGCCCGGTTCAGGGTGATGTTTTGTATAAAAGTAAATTTATGCCGGAGCTGACTACTCTCAATGGATACACGGTAACCCGCGACTGGGATTATTTACAATATTTTGTTGACGAGGCGCATAAACGTGATTTGAAAGTTGTTGCAGATGCAACAATATTTACAGCCGGGTTACTTCAGTCCCGGGAAGGAATGGTTTTTCGCTCTAATGAATGGGATGACAAGATAAGCGTGATATATGCTACTGATGGAACCCTTATAAGTGGCAAGAATAATCCGAGTAAAACTGAAGCTACAGTATTTCTGAACCCCGTTTTGCCAACGGTTCAGGATTTTGTTTTAAAATATATAACAGAGATTGTGACGAATTATGATATTGATGGATTCAATCTGGATTATTGCCGGTATTCAGATTATTCGAACGATTTTTCGGAAGCATCCCGTGTTGCTTTTTCCAGGTACATTGGAGTAGATGTAGCTAATTTTCCTGCCTGTATTTTTACATATAATGCAGATAAATCCCGAAATCCCGGGATTTATTATAAACAGTGGTGGGAATTCCGTTCAATGACGATACACGATTTTGTTGCAAAAGTAAACCAAACCATTAATAGCATAAAACCAAAGGTGAAACTGTATTATTGGGCTGCATCATGGTTTGGCAACCGTTATGAAGTTGGGCAAAACTGGGGGAGCAAGACATATACAGATTTTGATTCTTCGTGGGCTACCAATAACTACCACAATACCGGATTTGCAGATGAGCTTGATGTCTTTTTACTTGGGGCCTATCTTAACCGGATATATGGATTAAACGATAATGAATCGATCGAATATGCTATATACAATGGGAAAAAGATTATAAATGGTGCCTGTGCAATGTACGGGACTATTGCGGCAAACAATCATATGGATAACGCTGACATCAATTCGAATATCGAAAATGCTGTTTATGTATGCCTAAGAGATACTCCGGGCTTAATGGTGTTTGACATAGTGCAAGTTATACAATATGGCTTATGGGATGGCATCAAAAGAGGTATAGACAAAGCTGAAAAAGAATATAATAAAGATTAATTAGTCTATGCCTCTCTAAATATAAAAGGTTTGGGGCAAGAAAATCAGGTTTATTTTAAATATCGTCATTGACGAGTTTCATACATTGGGTTGGTTTAAAAAAAAGTTTATGAAAATTTATACAAGAAATAGTAATAACCTCTACCGGACGTTCACATTATTTCTCTTCTTATTGTTTAGTTTCGAAAATCTTTGGGCGCAGGAAAAGCTGCCTTATGATACAACATATACATTTTCACATTATCAGGAGTTACGGGCTCATTATGAATCTCTTCCTGACAAAAAAGGTGAAATAGTGTTTTTAGGTAACAGTATTACTGAAAGAGGCGACTGGTCTAAATTATTCAATAATAAAAGAATTATTAATCGCGGAATAGGTGGAGATGTTTGTTTTGGTGTGCTTAACCGTATTGATGAGGTTGTCTCTTCTCATCCAAAATCGGTTTTTTTGATGATTGGAATAAATGACATCGGGCGCGGCGTACCGGTAGGCATTATTGCCGGTAAAATACAGAAGATCGTCGAAAAAATAAAAACAAAATCGCCAAAGACGATCATATACCTGCAAAGTATTTTGCCTGTAAATGACACAATTATGCCGTACGATTACATGAAAAATAAGTCAGATAAAATTGTATTGCTTAACAAGCAGGTAAAATCAATTGCTGCGAGTGAGAATATTCGCTTTTTAGACCTCTATTCGCATTTTGCAGACGGAAAAGGGCAATTGATACCACAATATACCACTGATGGTATTCATCTCAGTGCTGCCGGGTATCTCTTCTGGGTTAAAATTTTCAAAGAAGAGCGAATACGTTTGTAAATAAACGAGCATCTTTTAATCAGTCAACCGAATTCATAAAAACCGCACCTGAATTCGGTTGATTTAGGAAGCCTAATGGCCAGGAACTGGCAGATTTGGAGTATGTAAGTAATGCAAATCAACAGGTATCGTATTCTTTTTTCAACATAGCATTAATCCAGATCAGATAGATTTTCTCCCCGCCCTTCCTTATAATACCCTTATAAGTATGAGCGATGAAATAATGTCGTATTTGCAAACAGTTTAATCGCATGTCTCTATTATATTATATTCTGTTACCTTATGTATTTGGTTCCAGTATGGAATCAAATACATAAGGTAACATGGGCCTAACACGGAGGAAGCATTTCTGATATCATGCCTAGTACACGGTAAAAATTATATCAAATTATAGACTAAGCGGAAAGACACAAAACCGGAAAGAGACTAAATTACTTACTGGATCAAAGTAACATCTCCCACTTTTGTAACTTGCTCGCCATTTGCAAACCGGCACCTGATCTTCCACACATAAACATCTTGCGAACAAAGCTTTCCATTGAAATAACCATCCCAACCCCGCTCAACTTCATTGGATTGGAAGAATAGGTTTCCCCATCGGTTGAAGATCTGAAGTTCGTATTCGACGACATCTCCATTTGCAAGATTCGGATGGAAGATATGATTACGCGGATCGCCTGTAACATAAATCCCTCCTGTTGGACCCTCTTTTGAAGGGATGAAAGCATTCGCTAACTTGATTTCGTCGCTGTAAATCTCGATTCCCGGTGAAAGAACAAATTCATCAGTACAATTAAAAGCAGTCGTAATCTTGAGCGCGACATTAAAAATTCCTGTTTTAGTATATTCATGTACTGGTTCGAAATCGGTTGAAGTGGTACCATCCCCAAAATCCCAAAGCAAAGTAAAAGCATTTTCAGATAGATTTACAAAATAAACACTGTTACCTGGAATTCGAACTTTGTTAATTGATGCGCGGAAAAAGGCATTTGGCTCATCATGTACTGTAATTTCTTTTTCGGAATATGTCATTTCTCCAAGATTGTTATAAACCTCAAGGCGCACTTTATAAGTTCCGCCCACAAAATAGGTGATCTTAGGCTCAAATTCTGTCGAGTGATTTCCATTACCAAAATCCCATACGAACTTAAATCCGTTCACCGAATTGTTCGTAAACTTCACACTAAAAGGTGCACATCCTTCCGTTTCGCAATCGAATGCCGTACCAGGAGCGCCATCGTTAATGGTAACACCAATTTTCTTTGTTGAAGCACAAACATCACCTTTTGCCGTTAACGTAATGGTATAATAACCGGCTTTTGAATATTCATGTTCCGAAACATCACCAGTCTGCGCTGCAGTTTGATCTCCAAATTGCCATATATAATTCCACGGTCCAAATTTTGTAAGATTTGTCAAAAGGACCTTCTTCGCAGGCATTGTCTGCTCCAAAGGATCGACACTGAAATCAGCCTGCGGCGTTGGAAGTACTTTAATAACTGTCGTATAAGTATCAGTACATCCATATTCATTACGGGAAGTAAGGGTAACATTATACAATTCGGCAGTACCATTCGGGGCAATAAAGGTATAGTCGGGATTTGTTAAGGAAACAGATGAACTTCCGTCACCAAAATCCCAATTGTAACTCTTGGCGCCATCTGAAGAATTATTAGTGAACTTCACAACCAATGGAGAACATCCTTCGGTGACCGATTGTGTAAATTCTGCTTTGGGCTGAGGAAAAACCGTAATCGTATTATTCACAGTTGCAGTGCAACCATTTAATGATTCGCCAATCAATTGCACAATATAAGTTGTCTCTTTGCCATCGATTGCCTTAAATGTCAGTGTCGGATTACTTTCGATGCTTAAAACAGTTCCATCTTCGGCCTTCCAGCTATAGGTTTTCGAACCCGGATAAGCATTTTCGAATTTCACTTCAAAAGGACTACACCCTTTTTGAGAAATTGAATAACCAACACTATACTCAGGCGCTACGTTGATGGTCTGTTCGCTCGACATCGTACACCCCGACTCGCTGCTGCTTGTCAGTTTCACAACAAATGCTTTGAGTTCTGCTAATCCATTAATGAAAGTATGAGTTACCACTTCATCGACATTTGTTGTCGTATATTTTGTTCCATCATTAAAATCAAATGTGTAGCTATCAGCACCGGATAAGGTTGTATTTTTAAATGTTACGGTCAGCGGATTACATCCGGATACCTCAGAAACTGTAAAAGTTGGAGCTACATTGACATTTACCTTCAGAATCGCAGGATTGGGAGCCATGCATTCGCCGTTTGAGTAATTGACACTAATTAAATGATCACCGCCGTTATTATCCCATATTACGGTTGCAGAACTGGAGACAGATTTCCCACCCTGAATTATTTGCCCGCCCACGATGGACCATATATAGTTTACTTTTCCAGGTTGAGTAAGATAAAGAATACTTCCGGTGTTTGCACAAACATTTTGTGGTCCGCTAATAATTGGGGTAGGTACAGGCAACACAACGATTTCGCTAATAAGCGGTGAACTTGCAGAACATCCATCGTTATTTACATAATTAACAGTAAGAAGATATGCTCCGGGTTTATTCCATAAAACAGTTATAGAATTGGAAGTGTTGCTTCCATCGGCCACAGTAGTACCTTCTTCAGCAAACCATTGATAATTTGACATACCTGCATCAGTAGTAAAAGTTACAGGCGAGCCTGCACAAACAACTGTGGGACTTGCAATAGTTATAGTCGGTAATGGATTCACATGAACAGTGTTCACTGCCACAGAATTTCCTGTACATCCGGTTGTATTACTATAACTGATACTAACCGTTTGATTCCCGACGATGTTCCAGTCAACTGTTATTGAATTTGTTTCCGCACCACTCGTAATTTCACCGCCCGATGAGACCGTCCATTTATAGTTTGCCATACCTGGCTCGGTCGTGTATATAACACCTTTAGTTCTTACACAACTATTACTCAATCCTATTATTGTAGGACTAAGGTTTCGTACTTTTACTTCAGCATAAACGGGCAAACCAGAACACGTTCCGTTTGAAGAATTAATTGTGTAACGGACCGTACCAATACTTGTTGCTGTATTTACAAGTTGCTGGGTGATTGCAGAACCGCTTCCGCTAACTGCTCCTGAAACAGTTCCTGATATTGTCTCCGCACTCCAGTTATAAGTTACACTGCCATCTGATGGTATAAGTTTTATGCTTGCAATAGAACCTGAGCAAATTTCCTGAGTTTCCGGTATGACAGAAATAAACGGCGTAGGGTTCACCTTTACGGAGATCTTTACTTCATCAGTAGAAGAGCATCCCGAATCGTTCACGTATTTAACGCCAACATTTTGCACGCCGGAAGTTTTCCAAACTACTAAAATACGATTCGTTCCGTTTCCTTCTGAAATAGTTCCGCCAGCCGATACTTTCCATAAATAGCCTGACATTCCTGATTCAGTCGAATATTCCACAGAATTCAATCCCTGACAGGTTGTTAGGACTCCACTAATAGTTGGAATCTGCAACGGATTTACAGTAACATCAAAAACAGTTGGAACCAAAGATGGACAAATTGAACTCCCTTCGTAATTAACTTTAACAAACTGATTGCCGGAAGTATTCCAGTTTACATGAATTTCATTTGTTGATACCCCTGAAGTGATGACTCCTCCCTGGGATATTTCCCATTTATAGTTTGTCATACCTGGTTCCGTATGATACATCACGTTCTTTGTTCCCGCACATACATTGCTTAAACCTGTTATTTTCGGCGAAGACCTTGGATTTACATTGACATCAATAACTGCAGGAATTGCAGTCTGACATCCTGGCTGTGTGTAGTTAACACTGACAGACTGTGCACCTGGATTATTCCATTTTATTTCTGCCGTATTTGAGGTTGCATCTCCTCCTGAAATTAATGTACCTTCTGAAGAGATATTCCATATGTAATCAGTCATTCCGGACAATGCGGTATAAATCATTCCGACAGACTGTTCACAGGCACTTTCAGGTCCCGTAAGAGAAACAGTTTGGGAAGTGTTTACAGCAACATTATAAACGAAAGGAACTTTAGCTGTACAACCGTTTTCATTGATGTAATTCAACGAAATAGATTGATTGCCTGTTTCTTTCCAGGTAACTGATATTGTATTTGAACCAGAAGTACCGCCCGCAGTAATTGTTCCGCCAGCAGAAACTGTCCATAAATAATTTGTCATACCTGCTTTTGCGGTGTAAATCACATTTTCCGAATTCACACAAACAGCCGCAGGTCCAATAATTAGAGGAGTCGGTAAAGGATTAGTTGTTACTTTAATTGAGTTACTGCTTGAACAACCTGTTGAAATAATCGTTTCGGTAAGAGTATATTCAGTCGTGACCAAGGGACTTACGGTTGGAGCAGATTCGTTTGAAACAAATCCGGCTGGGACTGAAACCCAACTGTAAGAACTTCCTATTTTGGCAGGTGCTCCAATCTGAACAGGATCTCCACTGCAAACAGTTACCGGGGCACCTGTCAAAGCATCGGGTAACTGATTGACTTTTATATTTAAGACCGAAGGTGTTGGTGCCGGACATCCGAACTTGCTATAGTTTAAGCTTACGGTTTGATTATCTGACGCGCCCCAATCTACTGTTATTGAATTTGATGTATTAGTATTCCCCGAAGTAATTTTTCCACCGGCAGACACAACCCATTTGTAATCCGTCATTCCTGTGGCTGTAGTGTAAACATTTCCTTTGGAATTTGCACATACGACTGGCGGACCAGTGATTACTGGATTTGGATAATCATTTACCTGCAATTTCACAGGCAATGCTGCTGATGTACCACATTCATTGGTTGTTGAAAGCAAAATATCATAGGTCCCAGCCGTATTATAGGTAATTGCAGATGGATTTTTCGATGTGGATACAGCAGGGGCACCGCCGGCAAATTGCCAGCTATAAGTACTGGTCGTCTCTCCAAAGCAATTATTGACCAGCGCAGTAGGAGTGATTGTTTGATTGACACATATTGCATTTACCGGATTGATTTTGACGGTTGGAATCTGCTTGACAGTGATTGTTTTAGAAGTTGAGAGTGTTCCGCATCCATTCGAAACCGTTAGATTAATGCGGTAGGTACCTGCATTGTCGAATATAAATGAAGGATTTGCGGAATTTGGAGCGGACCCGATATCAAAATGCCATAATCCCGCATTTGGCAGACAATCCGCTGACCTAACGTAATTATCCACGGTCCAGGTATACAGCAAATTGCCACATGTATTTTCAGTAGTTGAGTTATTGACAACCGTAACAGCTGCTCCTTTGCAAATTGAAGCTGCGGGAATTGTAAAAACTGCAATGGGTTTGGGATTGATACAAAGCGGAAGCGGCAACGTTGTTTTCACTGAAGCACATTGGTTGTTACTGGAAGTTAAAGACACTGAATAATTTCCGGTCGCAGTGTATGTATGACTTGGATTTTTTTCGGTGGATGTAGTACCATCACCAAAACTCCAAAGATAAATATCAGAACTTGAATTGCAATTGTATCCTGAACCGGATACTGTCTGATTATTAAATAAAACAGCAGTATTTATACAACCCTTGTCACCCACAGAAGTTGAGAACTTAGGAATGGGTGATTTATATACAACAATGGAGCCCATATTGGCAGGAGTCGCAGTGCAACTATTAATAGCTCTGACTTTTAATGTGAACTGTCCATTCACTCCCGGCGGATCGCACGAACTTTTAGTGTAAGTGTGTTCGATTCTGTTATTGTCCAGTATTTGTTGAAGTGTCTTAATCTCTTTAGGTGTACCATCGCCATAATCAATCTCATAATATGTGCCGGGAGCGTTATTCTCAGCTTCCGTAATCGTAAAACTCAAGGCGAGAGGACTGCATCCTATCGTACTTCCCCCATTATTACTAATTCCGATTCCGGGATTGCTCTGATTCGAAACCAAATAAGTTTTTTGGGCGGCAATTCCTGAAATATCAGACGCGGTAAAAACCAAACTAAATATCCCCAGACTTTTATAGGTGTGCGTTGCAGAAGCAAAATCAGCCGTGAATACTTCATTGGCTGAACCATCACCCCAATTGATTTCATAAGAGGTAATGTTTGATTTATCCGTCGAAGTATTATTAACCGTTAATTTGTAATCGGGATTGAGTTTTGTCGGCACAAGATCACAATTGCCAAAGGGAGTTATTTTATCTGCATCTTCAAGGAGTAGGTTGATCTGCCCATTTACCTGATTAGAAAAAACGGTAACAAAGACGAAATAAACGAAAGTGTACCTTACGATAATTAAGAATGCATCTATGTAAGAACGTGTTTTCATCGTTTCGATTCATTACCTTTTAATACTGGTAAAGCATTGATGTAAACTATTTTTTTACACGTCAAATATAACAATTTTACAGCGATGTTGTACATTTTTATTATTTTTTTACAGATACGTAAATTATTTTTACATTCATTTTTTAAATATCATTCGATAAACAGTATAAAAGAACCCTCTGACTGATATTTCCACAAATAACCAATAATCACCTACAATACTAATATCAAATACATTAACACATACAAAAATCAATATTTACAGAATATCAGCTAAGAAAAACTACCAATAGGATCATAGAGAGAATTAAAAAAACCGGGAGATCAACAAAGACTATTAGAACATTTAGTGTTTATATTTTTACATTGAAACGAATAATACCAGGATGATGCTCTTTAATTCAAAATAGAAAGGGTTGGAAGAAAGTTTAAAAAATCCGAAGATCACGGGGCTGATCTTTGTCGAACCTTAATCCTTTACGTTTAGCAAAACAATCAAAATATTTGGCGCCACATCCAAAAATTTCACCCATCTCAAACATTAGCGAGATTTCATGGGCACCCGAGCCATAACCAGCCAAAGAAGAAAGCTGCATATCATAACTGTAAGATATCCTAAAAGAGCCTCGCTCGACACCGATCATTAATACGATGGCATCACTATCAAGAAACTGATTATTGGTATTCTTATTATTGAAAACAGGAAATCCTCTGTACCAAACTCCGAATTCGAGGAACTGACTGTACCAATAGGCGCCCATATCAAGCTGTTTAAACCCATTCTGATATTCGAACCGATAACATAGCGAAGCCGAACGGGACTCACCTGCTATGCGTGAACGTTCGCTCCAGAAATTGACACCACCGAAATTGACAATTTTCAAAGGCAGAAAGGCCTGTTCGCCAATAAAAGAATAACTTGGACGAAGAAGATGGTCTGCCGTAAGGCCAATCCATAATTTTGGGGAGAATAAAAACAGAGATGAAGCAAAATCAAGGTAATTAGTTCTCGTATTAGAGAAATAATCAATATTTCCGGGATAAGACCCGCCCCCTGAACCATCGGGAAAAACAAGTTTACTTCGGTCAAGACTTTTTTGCCCCAATGTAAACTGCATACCCGGAACAAATTGCCAGTAATCGCCAAGTTTTACACGATAAGAATATTGCAGTCCCAAATAGGACGTGTTCAAACTGGCGGATCCGGCCTTATCTGTTACAAAAATCATTCCTACCCCACTCTTGTACTTGTTGATATAACTATCGGCAGCAAATGCATAAGTTTGGTAGGTCTTTGAGATACCTGGCCATTGATTCCGATAATTGACAACAAATCGGGTACCTCCTGTTGATCCTGCCAGCGAAGGGCTTAAAGCATTAGGCGCAGAATAAAATTGCGAAAAATGAGGATCTTGGGAATATGCCATATTCACAGAATTAAGGAACAAGCCGAGTATAATACAAATAAATCTATTCCTCATCGCGATTTGACTACGTGAATATATCGCCGGTTAATAATTGGTGGCAACAATTCAAATCTTATTATTTAAATACAAAAGAATAAATCGCTGTAAAAACCTATACGATAAAAAGAGCGATCAACTTAAGAATATGCCAAATCTAATATAAAAAATTCACATAACCAGCCATTTGTAAATATTTTTAACAAAAAAAGTAAAATTTTTTGCATTTGCAATATATTAATTTTACATTTACAAATCATAAAGTAAAATAATTAGATAGTCTGATTATTTTAGATAATTAAATGTAACAACATGGAATCAGCCTTATTTCCGAAGGTTTTTCTATTTTTATTGATCGGTTGAGCGAATCGCTTGGTGCTATAATTAATTTCAACTAAGTTTGAAAAAAAGATAAATTGGAAATTAACAAAACCATATTAGGAATTGACCCGGGATCAAATATAATGGGATATGGAGTTATTAAAATCACGAAAAACAAAGTTCAGGTAGTTACCCTTGGAGTAATTAAAACATCCGGCTTTACAGATCACTACCAAAAGCTCAGCCATATCTTTGATCGGACGCTGTACCTTGTTGATGAATACAAACCCGACGAAACGGCGCTTGAGGCTCCCTTTTTCGGTAAAAATATTCAATCGATGCTAAAACTTGGCAGAGCTCAGGGCGTGGCGATGGCAGCATCGCTATACAGAGGTATTCCGATCTTTGAATATGCCCCATTGCGAATCAAACAGGCAATAACAGGAAATGGCTCTGCTACCAAAGAGCAGGTTGCCTATTTTCTGAAGCAAATGTTTAAACTCGAAATTATGCCCAAAGATCTTGATGCCACTGATGGTCTGGCAACTGCAGTATGTCACTTCCTTCAGTTGAAAAATCCTGAAGGCGATGGCTCATGTAAGAATTGGGAAGCGTTCATCCGAAAAAATCCGGATAGGGTTAAATAGAATCAAGACAGAATTCCGGGGGAAAGATATTTAAAAACACATAATAAAATGGATTTCTCGTAGGATTTGATTGGAAACAAATAAGAAATCGTCATTCAGTACGCATAAATACGGCACTTCTTACTTTTCCTGCTTCTTGTTTTTGAATTTTAAATTGAAAGTAGCTCGGGAGTATTTGAACATGGGTATCGGTTTCATGGAGGTCAGGAAATACAGGTTATGGAACACTAAATACCCATGAAATTGTCACCGAAGGAAGGAGCCCGAAGTTGATACGAGGAAGGTACGGAGTTGGTACGGACCAGATACGAAGGAAGTGGGGCGCCTTTATCGATAAGATAAAGGTAGTAAGGAGCGGGATAAGAACTATTAAATCAATGTGAGAGAAAGCCAGAGAAGACGGGAGAAATAGAAAGAGTTAACCGAAATAACCAGACAATTGACTTCTAATGATAAATGCGAATTAAGGGTTCAAAGTTATTTTGCCACAAAGTCACTAAAACTCTAAGGTTCACTAAGTTAAAAAGAAGTCAGACATAGATTCTTTGTGAAATTTTTGTGATGTTGTGCCTTGGTCGCCTCGAATTGAAAATTTTACATAATTCAACTCTTAGTTCGTATGATAAATTAAAACCTCTTCCCAAAAAGAAGGTCGTTTGTTTCAATGCATAACCTTCCCATAAAACGATCACCGGAAAAAAGAACCCGATTCTGATATGACGAAGGTATGAAGTTGGTATGAACCAAATATGAC
>JAATGF010000132.1 GCA_015654795.1 Bacteroidales bacterium | reverse complement strand
GTCATATTTGGTTCATACCAACTTCATACCTTTGTCATATCAGAATCGGGCTCCTTTTCCCGGTGATCGTTTTATGGGAAAGTTATAAATTGCAACAAACGACTTTCTCTTTGGTGCTTTGGAGAAGAGGTTTTAATTTATCATTAAAAGTCAATTGTCTCGTTATTTCGGTTAATTCTTTCGTGGCCTATCGTGGCCTCTGGCGGCCTCTCAGTTTAAAGTAATCTGAATTATCCCAATCCGCACTACCTTTACCCTATCGATTAAGGCGCCCCACTTCCTCCGTATCTGGTCCGTACCAACTCCGTACCTTCCTCGTACCAACTCCGGGTTCCTTTCTCTGGTGACAATTTCATGGGCATTTAATGTGTCATAATCAGCATTTCCTTCTTTGCCTCCATGAAACCGGCATCCATGTTCAAATCTATTTGATTATGCATTCTTAAATATCTCCCCCCGGAATTTCGTCTTGATCCAAGATCAACTATTTTGAATAGCTGTAAATAAAAAATATCTTATTTACAGCTATTTATAAGAATATATTTATTTATACTGACAATGATAAGCGACAGGTTGTAGTGCTTTAACTTTGAATCTGACATCTTTTTCAACTTCAAATATTTCACCTTTAGAATATTTGGTCCATTGATTTTCACCCGGTAGCATCACATTAAGTGTTCCGCCGGTTATTGTCATAATCTCAATAGTCGAGGTTCCAAATTCATACTCGCCGGCTTCCATCACACCAACTGTCGCCACGCCTTCTTCATTTTCGACGGCAATCGACTTTACACTTCCACCAAAATATTCGTTTACTTTCAACATTTTTGTTTGTCTATTAATTAATGCATCGTGTTTAAAAACAGCCTTTTGTAAATTATAGCAAATCACTCGCCAACTCGGCAAGATAGCTGCGTTCACCTTTTACAAGATTGACATGGGCAAAAATATCCTGCCCTTTCATCCTGTCGGTAAGATAAGCCAAACCGTTGGATTGCATATCGAGGTAAGGAGAATCGATTTGCTGAATATCGCCCGTGAAAATCATTTTTGTCCCTTCGCCGGCTCTTGTAATAATAGTCTTAACTTCGTGAGGCGTAAGATTTTGCGCTTCGTCGATAATGAAATAACAATTGGACAAGCTACGTCCCCTGATAAATGCCAACGGACTGATTACCAAACGATCGTCTTTCTTAAGATCTTCGATCAGTTTGTATTCGGGACTATTCTGATTAAAGCATCGTTTGATCACGGCAAGATTATCAAAAAGAGGCTGCATGTAAGGAGATACCTTTTCTTCCGCATCTCCGGGCAGAAATCCGATGTCGCGGTTACTTAGTGCGACGATAGGACGGGCAAGAAGAATTTGTTCATAAATGCCGTTCTGTGCGATAGCAGCTGCCAGCGCAAGTAATGTTTTCCCTGTACCTGCTTTGCCGGTGAGGCTGACAAGTTTAATTTCGGGATCGAGAAGTGCATGAATAGAAAAAGTCTGTTCCGCATTCCGCGGTTTAATTCCGTAAGCCGCTTTTTTGTCAACCCGCTCAAATCGCTGACGGAAAGGACTGTAATGAGCCAACACACTTGATCGTGTACTTTTCAGAATAAAAAACTCGTTAGCAAACGGAGGCTTTTCAATGGCCGCCTCTTCGGTTGTCAGAAAATTCTTTTCGTAAAGCCGGGCGATCAATTGATCGTTGTATTCTTTATTTTCACGTATTCCCTGATGCAATACGTTTATGTCCTGTACTTTGTCGTTTTTGTAATCTTCCGATTCGATATGAAGCGACTTAGCTTTCATCCGAAGATTAACGTCTTTCGTAACAAGGACAACTTTCCGGTCTTTGAATTTATCCCTCAAAAATTCCGTTATGGCCAGAATGCGGTGATCAGGAATATCTTCGCGAAACGACTCCTTCAGTTTTTCTGAAAACGGTTTTCCGGTTTCAATCGTTAGTTTACCTTTATCTGCTCCCAGCGAAATGCCACCATTAAACAGTTCATTACCAACAATTTCATCAAGTACTCTTACGAATTGTCGTGCCTGAAAATTGATCTGGTCGTTTCCTCTTTTGAAACGGTCCAGCTCTTCTAAAACGGTGATCGGGAGAATAACATCATTGTCATTGAAGTGGTAGATACATTCGTGATCGTGCAAAATGACGTTGGTATCGATTACAAATATTTTTGACTTTGGCATCGTTTTTTGACTTTTTTATGCGGCTAAAAATAGGAAAAAAATGTACGGTTTATCGTTTTGCCCTTCTATTATTTATCATCTTTGCCTTCTATTTTGTCACTTAAATCCGACACAATGCAAAGCTACGACGAAGTCATCAAATATTTATATGATCATCTCCCTTACTATCAGCGATCTGGACCTGCTGCGTACAAGGATAATCTCGACAATACAATTGCTCTCGACGAGATGTTTGATCATCCGCATCATAATTTTAAGTCGGTTCATGTTGCCGGCACCAATGGGAAAGGGTCGGTTTCGCATATGCTGACCAGTATTTTGATGGAAGCTGGTTATAAAACAGGTCTTTATACGTCCCCTCACCTTAAGGATTTTCGTGAACGAATCCGGATTAACGGTGAAATGATCGAAAAAGAGTTCGTTGTTGACTTTGTTGAAGAGTTTCGCCGCCGAAATGAAGAAAAGGAAATCGAACCTTCATTTTTCGAACTAACTGTGATGATGGCATTTGACTATTTTTCTAAGAACAAAGTAGATATTGCCATTGTCGAGGTTGGTTTAGGCGGAAGACTCGATTCAACGAATATTATCCGTCCCGAGTTTTCGGTGATTACCAATATCAGTTTAGATCATACCGCCTTGCTTGGCGATACGCTCGGGAAGATTGCACTCGAAAAGGCGGGAATCATCAAACGACATGTCCCGGTTATTATTGGAGAGACGCACCCACAAACAAGTATGATATTCAATGGCATAGCTAAAGAATTTTCCGCACCGATTGTTTTTGCCGACCAGCATTTTAATTCAGGATTCGGACTTAATTCTCCCGATGCGAGACAAATTTTCAATATTCGTAAGAACGGGAAGATGATTTATGAGCATTTAAGGCTTGACTTGCTTGGAAACTATCAGTCAAAAAATATTTGTACCCTACTCGCTGCTGTTGAACGACTTCGCGAACTCGGATGGCAAATCCCCGATAGTGCACTCCAAAACGGATTGGAAAAAGTTGTTGAAAATACAGGGCTACAAGGACGCTGGCAAGTGATTGGTGCCAATCCCCGTATCATTTGTGATACTGGCCACAACGAAGGCGGAATGCGCGAAGTAGTGGCACAAATTAAGCAGACGCCATACAAAATGCTTCATTTTGTGATCGGAATGGTCAGCGATAAAGATATTTCGACTGTGCTAAGCCTGTTGCCCAGGGACGCAATCTACTATTTCACAAGAGCATCTATCCCCCGCGCTCTTGACCAAAATCAACTGATGAAAATGGCTGCCTTTTTTAATCTTCAAGGAGCCTCCTATCCTACTGTTGCCGAAGCTTTAGCAACCGCCCGCAAAAACGCTGATCCTGATGATCTGATCTTTATTGGCGGCAGCACGTTTATTGTAGCAGAAGCGATACCCTGATTTAAATCCGATTGCAACAATCTATGGAAATTTACTTTAACCGGTTTTTAAGTTATTTATTAGATGTTTTACTGTCAACATTTAATCAGCTGTTTATTCTGTTTGGACCGTTGCTGGTTTTAGTTGTTTTACTAAATCTAACTGCTATTTTTACGGCAAGATTAAGTGTCCGTTTTTGGGGAAGAAACCTGTTTTTATATGGATTTGGCTGGCTGGGATGTTCGGTTCATGAATTGAGCCATGCTTTTTTTGCATTGATCTTTGGTCATAAAATTTCGGAAATAGCATTGTTTGAGCCAAATAGCAATGGAGAATCGCTGGGGCATGTAAGTCACTCGTACAACAAGAACAGTATTTACCAAAAAACAGGTAATTTTTTTATTGGCATCAGTCCTCTCCTATTTGGAGGTATCGTATTGTTTTTTTGTGTGTTGCTGCTTTTTCGTTTTGATGTGACTTCACTCTCAACCTTCAGAATATCGACCTACGTTTTGACTGATTTCACATTGTTAAAACAGATCGGACTAAACATCGGGAATAGCCTGATCACTTTTTCCAACATTGTTTTCATCGGTTCGGCCTCAGTCTGGTGGAAATTGGCTTTGCTTATCTATATTCTTTATTCTACAGGCAGTTCGATGACGCTAAGTAAATCGGATGTTGGAAGCGCAATTTCAGGGTTTCTGTGGCTGATTATTATTTTTCTCCTATTCAATCTTCTAACCCTGTGGATCGGCAGTTTTGTAATTGACTTTTTAGGCCGGATTATCGGTTATATCTCAGGATTCTATTTTCTGCTGATCCTCACACTTATCGCAAATCTTTTGTTCCTGACGATTCTTGCTATTCTGAATATCATTAAAAACCTGTTTGTTAAGGGATAATTGATAACTATATTCCCTTTAAATATTGGGAATTGGTTGAAGAATAAATATTCTGTTCGAGTTCCCTTTTTGAATCAGAATTTCCATTCAGCAGATTCTCAAAAAGCCTGATTATGCCCGATTTATCTGTCCCGGTTTTGGTACCTGTTTTAATATCCCTTAAATCAATAAAAAAACTATCAAAAAGATGGGGCATGTCTTTGACAATATCGGTATTCAGGTAATTCACCTCATTATAAATACGATGATAGTTGCCTTTCGTTTTCTCAATAAAGAACTTTTCCTTTTTCAGATTTGTAATTGATGCTGATTTCCCGCATTGTTGAATACAGTTATTATCAATTTTATCCTTGTTACAACCAGTAACCTGGTGAAAAAGGCATTGCCGACTTGTCATCAGTACAACAGGATGATAGATACTATAATACAGATTGAAATCATCGGGCTTTTTGATACCTGCTACCTGGGTTTTACTAATTTCATTCGAAATAAATGCGCCGTAACAATTGAAATTTTCTTTAAGACAGATCAGGCTAAAGGAATTAACAATATTCAGAAAGGGACCTGCTATCCAACTGAGTCCCAAATTATAAGCTTCGTAAGCAATTCCCGTATTATCTGTTATGATCAATTTGGGTTGAACCTTTTTAAGAAATTCAACAGCCGCGCTGTAGTCTTCACCGATTATAACAGTTGGAAACCAGGGAATCAGCGTTTTATTTTTAATAAAGAAATCAGTCAGCTCAGCACACTTATTTTTAAAACTATCAGGTAACTGAAAACAGATATCTGCTAAGGTCTCATTACAAAGATACACATCCTCCTGTGAGGAGATTAATACTGAAAGCACGGGTTTAATTTCAGCTTTATTTTGCTTCCTTTTTAAGACAGGGGTTCCAATCGGCTTAACAATTGCTTTTGAATCATTTAAAATGAATAACACCTTATTTTTAATTGCAGTAAGTTCTTTAAAAGGAAGATAAACATTATTCTGAATATCTTCAAGCGTCAAAAAATTAATATAATATTCAGTATCATTGATGGATTTCAATCTTTTAAATACCATCTCATAATTTAATGCCTCAGTGCCTGTATCCGCAAGATTAATTTCGGAAAGCACAATAAATGAAGTTTCCGGCGTTTTTACAATTATTTCCAAAGGCTTACCACATTCGCCTGATATGCTGATTATTAAAGGAATTTTTGCAATGCTGAGCTGTTTGATTTTATTTTCAACAGTTCTTTTAATCGCCTCCTTTTCTTCATACAATTCTATTTCATCCTCTTCCGATTTACTATCCGAAGTGTAATTGTTAATTTCCGAAAGATGTTTAACCGAATGATCGCGGGGACTATCGATAAACATATCTTTATGAATATCGCCTTTCAGAAATGAATTAGAAAAGTCGCGGTTAAAAACTTTGTAAAGATCACTATTGTCATTATGCGATTGTTTCTGGTAATAAAAGCTATAAAGTCGTTTTTTCCAGCTATTTACAACCGTATAAACGTAATCAGACTTCTTGATTCGACCCTCAATTTTCAGGGAATCGACTCCTGCATCAACCAGTTCCTCAAGATCGGAATAAGCGGAATTATCTTTAAGATTTAGGGGATAATCTTTACCTTCAGAAGTCGTTAAATACTGATCTCTGCATGGTTGACTACATCTACCACGATTACCGGAGTTTCCTCCATGAACAGAACTCATATAACAAATACCTGAGAATGAGAGGCAGTATGAACCATGCACAAATACTTCAGTCTGGATATTATTTTGGTGAGCAACTGCAGTTAAGGCTTTTATCTCCCGGATGTTTAATTCTCTTGACAGGTTAATCCTTGTAACGTTCAATTTATTGAAAAATTTTATTTGCCCGTCATTATGTGTAGTAAGCTGAGTTGAACCATGTATTATAAGACTTTTAAAATAGTTGGAGATGAGATAAAACACACCTAAATCCTGAACAATCACACCATCGATAGTTGTATTAATCAACTTATTAAGTAAGCCTACAAATGCCGTTATTTCACTCTCAACGATAATAATATTAAGCGTCAGGTAAACTTTGCAGTTATTTTTATGCGCAAGTCTTAAAATCCCGGGTAAGTTGTCGAAACTTATATTTGCTGCACGGTTTCGGGCATTAAACCGGTCGAGGCCACAGTATACAGCATCGGCTCCGGCAACAATTGCTGCTTTTATGGAATCGATATCTCCGCCGGGGGCCAGTAATTCAATTTTTCTATTCACGCAACAATAGTAATATTACCAATTGATAATTCACACTCAGAATCCCTTAAGACGCAAATTATTTTCGATATCAAATTGGCAAATCTTCCTACTGGCAGTTGAAGATTGTTTATTCTTTGATTATTAGATCTATAAAATCGAATAATATTGTATTTGTAAAAACGGAATAGGAGGCTTTTCGATTAAGGAAGGTATAAGCCTGGTTGGTACAAGGAAAGTCGTGAGAAAATCCTGCGGAGTGAGGCACCGTTATATTAAATATAGAATACGATATTGATTGATTCCCCTCACTTAGAGCGGATATGAAAACAAAAAGGCGCGTTTTTCAAATCCAAGCTTCCTGTAAAATTCATGTGCCTTTTCACGATGAAATGCCGAATCAAGTTCCAGCCGCTTTAATCCCTTGTCCTTCGAGTCCTTAATAGATGCGTCAATCAGCATTGTGCCAAACCCTTTTCCCCTGTGCTTTTCATCAACGACCATCGCATACATGTACGAAATATAACCAGCCTGCCATAAATTGTTCACAATTGCATAAGCGCAAAATCCAATCAGTTCATTTGAATAATCAAGACAAAATAACTCGTTTGTATCTGAATTTACGCCACGATTAAATACAATCCGCAGGGCAGGTTTATCTAATTCCATATTTGGCCAAAGCTGTTCAAAAAGCGGATAGACCTTTTCAAAATCGTTTTCTGTCGCTTTCCTAACCGTAATATCCATCGAATCAATATTATTGTTTTGCAAATTTAAAAGTTTAGTCCTAAAACAGGTTGACTATTTTAGGACTAAACTATTGCTTTTTCAAAATCATAATCTTCTGTTAACAAAGTGCCGGAACACTGTGGACCGCTAACTTTGCGCCAATTGTATACATTCTTTAATTATTGGGGGATTTCAGATATTTATCAAGAAACTCGAGTGTCCGTTTCGCTGTTGTAATCTGATTTTCCTTTTTTACAAAACCATGCCCTTCGTCGGGGAATACCACATATTCGACCGGTACTCCGTTTTTCTTAACACCTGCCACAATCTCGTCACTTTCGACCGGCAAAACACGTACATCATTTGCGCCCTGAAAAACGATAAGCGGCTTATTGATCTTCTGATAATTATACAAAGGTGAAATATTCTTCAACCGCACACTATCTGCACTATACGGGTCGCCCATTTCTTCATACAATGCTTTCCTGCCTGATTCCCAATATGCAGGAATGCTTCGCAGTGTTCTTAACCAGTTGGCTACTCCAAATAAATCAACACCTACTTTAAATTCTTCAGGATGAAATGCCAAAGCGCCCAAAACCATACAGCCCCCATAACTGCCTCCATAAATACCAATAGCTGTACTATCAATATTACTTTGCTGAGCAAGCCATTTCTTTCCCCAAATACAATCTTTTAAATCGCCATTGCTATGGTCTTTGTTATCCATTTTGTAAAATGTCTTGCCATAACCACTGCTTCCGCGATTGTTTACCGCAAGCACTGCATAACCATGATTTACAAAGAATTGAATCGAATTGCTGAACCCAACCCTGCTTTGTCCTCCCGGGCCGCCATGAACAAAGATTAAAGCGGCTGCTTTTCTATTCTTATCGGCTTGCAGCGGTTGATAATAAATTGCAGGAATTTCCCTGCCATCGAACGATTTAAACCTGACGATCTCCGCTTTTACCAAATCATTTTGATCAATTTCCTTGTTTAATGTAGATGTTAATTGCTTCAGATTCTTTGTATCTATATTGTAAACATACAGGTTCTGAGGACTTGTGCTGCTTCCCACTGTAAGCAAAAGGTTCTTTTCGCTTTCAGAGATATTCACACCCAAAACATCTCCATCTTTAATTTCGGGAAAATCAATTCGCTGATTTGTCTTGTGATCGAACAGAAGGACTTTATTCTTGCCATCCTCATTTACAAAAATGGTATGAAATTTTTCATTTTCACTCAGTGACATATAGGCCACATCCCATTTATCCTCATACAACTTTTCTGCCTTTCCGCTATTAATATTGTATTTAACCAGGTATGAAAATTCACTGCCATCGCTTGTTGTGTAATACATTACACTGTCGTTCCTTTCGAAAGCCATAGGATTCCATGTTGCCTCATTGTCGCTACTGATACGTGTCATCTTTTTACTTTTGGCATCAAAAAGGAAAAGCTCATTTTTATCAGTCGTGATGCTTTTCGTAAGTGCGATATACCGCTCACTCTTGCTGATTACGCCCGGATCGAGTCCCGAATCATTCTGATATATCATAACCGGTTTCCAGCTTAAAGTATCTAATTTCCATAAATCAAAATATTTCTGATCGCGACTATTGCTGACCACATACATCGATTTTTTATCGTCACTCCAACCGAAAAAACTGTTGGTGCTTTTGGGCCAGGGTGTCAGATCTATGGCACTTGTATCCGATTGGCTCTTTAAATACAGATGCGAATTTTCATCACCACCTTTATCAGCCGAATAAAGAAATTTACTGCTATGGGGCAGGAAGTCGACTGCAAAAAAAGATTCTTTTTGGGAGGTGGTTAGTGGCTTCACCGTTGTATCCGCAATGCTTAATTCATAGACATTATAAATGCCTGTTGAATTATTGCCTATTAATATCTTTGCTTCATCGGCATTGAAGCCTGAACCATAAACAGCCAGATTTTCATACAACTGTTCAATGGAATACTGTTTAGGCATTCGTGTTTTTTCACTTTTCTGGATACAAGACACAAAAATAAAAAGCAATAAACTTAATTGTAATAAATGTCTGAAGTGTTTCATAATTCCGGGTGTTAAATATTACTTTAAATCTGATAACTTTTTGTTTTATAGATTGCAGGCAACTCGGCTATATATCATCTCAATCCTTAAAATAGTGCGAAAAGCCTGAAGTATACTCCTGTTCTATAAACTTTTCGCTTTTTTAAAGATGTTCAATATCTGAGTAAAAATAAAAAAAAATTTTTTGCAAATCATCATCAGAATTTAAAAAATGTTGCAGTATCTTTATTAATCCTCTTTTCGGCATCATTGAATTTGTCTGATCACATTATTTAACTATATATCATTGCCCGCTGAACAAACTTTGTTGCCTCCTTCTTTTGTAACGGGTTTGTGGTTTTAAGGTTACAATTTATTTTTAAATTTTATTCGTAATATTTACTATTTCATTTATTTACAGGTAGCTAAAGAAAAATAATATCGTATTCGCAAGCGTGGAACAGGGAGATGGAGTGATAGGCGGAAGGGAAATGGGGCGATGGTTAAATCATGGCGATGGGGAGACGGGGAGAAAAAATAGTCATTGAAAAGGTCATTAAATAGTCATTGGGCTTCGCCGTCATTAAAAGGTCCAGACTCGATATGGACCAAGCATAGAGCAGACATAGAGCAGACATAGAGCAGGTACGAAGGAAATATGGAGTAAACCCATCCGGGCTGTTTGTTTCAATTACGATAGATATGTATTAAAAGGGCACTGTACTTTAAAAGTCCACAGATCCCACATTCGCAAAAAACGACATTTATTTATTCCCATTACTTCTATGATCACCTGCGGCACCTGATTTGGAAACATTACTTCCAATTATTGTATCTTTGTAAGCTTTAAAAATTGATTTAATGAGTAACCGCAGAGTACGTGTTCGTTTCGCTCCCAGTCCAACGGGGCCATTGCATATCGGGGGTGTCCGTACCGCCTTGTTTAATTATTTCTTTGCCAAAAGGCATGGCGGCGATTTTCTGCTGCGAATAGAAGACACCGATTCGCAACGTTTTGTTCCCGGGGCAGAGGAATATATCAACGAAGCATTGCGTTGGTGCGGGATAAAGATTGATGAAGGAGTTGCCGAAGGAGGGAAATATGCTCCATACCGGCAAAGCGAACGCCGCGCAATCTACAAGCAATATGCTGATCAGCTTGTTGCGTCGGGAAATGCCTACTATGCCTTCGACACATCTGAATCGCTGGATGAGCTTCGGAAGGAGGCAGAAGCAAAGGGTAACGCTTTTACCTACAACTACGAAAACCGTAACCGGATGGTAACTTCGCTGACCTTATCGCAGGAGGAGGTTCAGACACGCATATCAAAAGGCGAAAAGTGGGTTATCCGCTTCAAAATGCCCGAAAACGAAGAGGTTAAGATGCATGACTTAATCCGCGGAGATGTGGTCGTTAACACATCAACCCTCGATGACAAGGTTCTTTTCAAAAGTTCGGATATGCTTCCAACCTACCATTTGGCAAATATTACAGACGACCACCTTATGGAGATTTCGCATGTCATCCGCGGTGAGGAGTGGTTGCCATCGTTTCCGCTACATGTTTTGCTTTACAAAGCATTAGGCTGGACGGAAAATATGCCACAGTTTGCACACCTTCCACTGCTATTAAAACCGGCGGGAAACGGAAAGCTAAGTAAGCGCGATGGCGATAAGATGGGTTTTCCCGTATTTCCGCTACTCTGGAAATCGCCCGAAGGTGAGACCTCGCATGGTTACCGCGAGGATGGATACTTTCCTGAGGCATTTGTAAATTTGCTGGCCTTGCTGGGATGGAATCCCGGAACCGAACAGGAGATATTTAGCATGGATGAGCTGATTCAGCAATTCTCTTTCGAACACGTAAATAAATCGGGTGCCCGGTTCGATCCCGTAAAAGCGAAATGGTTCAACCATCAATACCTTGTGCAAAAGAGCAATACTGAACTTGCCGAGTTATATCAACAATTTCTGATAAGCGAAAAGAACATCACTGCAGAACCTGCAAAGGTTGAAAGAATAGTAGGTTTGATGAAGGAGCGCGTAAACTTTATTCACGAGATATGGGAGAAATCGGCCTTCTTTTTCGGGAAACCAACTTCGTATGATGCGGCTTCTGTCCAGAAGTTTTGGAAAGCGGATACTGCGGCAATCATGAAAGAAGTTATTGTTGTTTTGGACAATATCAATCAATTCGAAGCCCATCAAATTGAGGAAAAGCTGATTACCTTTATTAATGAGAAGGGTTACGGAATGGGGAAAGTGATGAATGCACTACGACTTATTCTTATTGGTATATCAAACGGACCCGGGGTCGCCGATATTTGTGAGATAATTGGCAAAGAGGAGACCATTGAACGAATAAACAGGGCTATCGAATCTATTTAAAAAAACTGCATTCGCCATCATAATTTTTAAAATAAAAAGCATACTTTTGCAATCGTTACTTTTTAATGGGAGCATACAACGGCGCATTCTTCTAACGGTTAGGAAGTCTGATTCTCATTCAGGAAATAGCAGTTCGATTCTGCTATGCGCTACAATTCTCTTTTAGATACACTTAATTGTGATCAGGCTCTGAAGAGTATCTTGCTTTTTCCTTAGGCTCCCGATTTAAATCTATCTTTTTATTCAGCTGATTGATTCTTCCAAAGTCCATTTTTCAGCCGCATTCAAGTAACAGATAAAAGAAGATTTGAATTGAAATTGTTTTTAACTTCATTTTTGTAAAAAAAATGAGAGCTTGACTTTTTCAGGTTACAAACAAATCAAACCCTCATTAAATTTTGATTCTCCCTATTTTGTATATGGCTAAAGCCTCTTTTGTTTTTATTCTGATATCAGTCAGCTTTAGCTGACTGTCAGGTTTGGCGATCATTATGTATTTCCAACTCATTCCTGCAACTGGGGCAGAAGGACTGTTCCTTTTGATCAATATCTTCGACGTAAGTGCTCGATCTCATTACGCAGGTTTGGTTATGGCAGTGAATCAATCCAAACGTGTGACCAAGTTCGTGGATAACTTCTTTCTTAAAACGATCAACAAGAAACTGGTTATCGCCTGTCATGCCATAACGTTCATTACTAAAACGATAAAGAGAGGCGATGCCGGTACGTCCGTTTAAATAGGCCTGCCCGAAAATAAAGGTGAGGATGGGAATAAAAAGATCGACATTAAATAATCCAAGGGTTTTTGAGGAATCGGGAAAGGGCATTGAATCAACCAACTTAAGCAGGGTATTACCATTATATTGTCTCCGGGCCGGGTCGTAAAACTCGCTTAAGTCGATATGTCCATCCCTGAGATTTACCAAAGCGTGAAATTCGTTTTCCACGGCCTCAGCAGTCTTCTCAAGAATATCCTTCTCGAAATACCCAAAAGAGATTAAGGTGATGTTTGGCATCTTAAAAAGAGTTATACCTGAGATATTTATAGAACAACTTACGTATTTTGCTATTTAATTATTTAAACACAAAGATCACAATGAATTACACAAGGATCACAAAGTTTATTTTTAAGATAATTGTATACTTTGTACATCCTTAGTGCTCCTGGTGGTTTAAAAATTTCACCACAAATTTTACAAAGGGATTGCACAAGGATCACAAATTCCCATTTATTACTCTTTTTACTCCATTTTTAAATAGTACTGTGTTGAAATTTATCAAGAGGCCAAGCTTTATATTGCTCAGTCTCAAATAAGTAAGAATTTGTGCCATATGCAAATCGTTCAAAGCTTCCACCGATTTTACTTCAATAACTAATTTGTTCTCAACCAACAGGTCAATCCGATAACCAACATCAAGTTTTATTTCCCTATAAATCAAAGGCAGAGGCTTTTGTTTTTCAACTTTCATATTCATGCAATAAAGTTCATAATACAAACATTCTTCATAAGCGCTTTCCAACAACCCGGGTCCTAATGTCCGGTGAACGGCAAGACCAGCTTCAAATACAATTTTTGCTAATTCATTCTCATTCATGGTTAATTGTTATAAGGCGCCGAATAAAGACTTCAGAACCGCTTCTTTTTATAAAGATAATATCAACGAATTTATTAATCTGCAGGCTTTAAATCGTACTTTTTGATTTTATGGTAGAGCGTTACTCTGTCAACCTTCAACGCCTTTGCCGTGCGTGAAATATTCCAGCTGTATTTATTAAGAATCTGAAGGATAAATACCCTTTCGAAATCATCGAGACTTTCAGCAGAACTGCTCACAATCGTTTTATCCAGCGGGAGATCTTTCAGGCCAATTTTCTTACCATCACCGACAACAATCGCGCGTTCGATCATATTCTCAAGTTCGCGTATGTTTCCCGGGAAGTTAAACTCCTGTAAACGCTTTAAGGCCGTCGGATCTATTGACGCAGGCGGTTTATTCATTGAAGTGCAGTACTTTTTGATGAAATAATTCACAAGAAGCGGAATATCCTCCTTCCGATCCCTCAAAGGCGGAATTTGAATATTCACAACGTTCAGCCTGTAAAAGAGATCTTCCCTGAAAGTCCCTTTTTCAACCATACTTTTCAGATCCTTATTTGTTGCGCAAATCACCCTGAAGTCGGAACTGATTTCTTTATTCCCACCAACGCGCATAAATGTTTTTGATTCTAAAACCCGAAGCAGTTCAACCTGCATCTTGGTGGAAATCGTCGCAATTTCATCGAGAAAGATCGAGCCACTGTCAGCCATTTCGAATCGCCCTTTGCGATTATACATTGCTCCTGTGAAGGCCCCCTTTTCGTGACCAAATAATTCACTTTCAAGCAAGCTTTCGGTTAACGCTCCGCAATGAACACTTACAAACGGAAAGAATTTACGAGGCGAGTTGGCATGAATCGCCCTTGCAACAAGCTCTTTACCTGTACCACTTTCACCTGTAATGATAACCGAGGAATTGGTCTGTGCCACACTCTCAACCTCGCGCAGCATATCTTTCATGGCCTCGCTGTTTCCGATTAAATCTTCAACATTCTCCAGCGAAACCACCTTTTTCTTTAACGTTTCATTTTCGTCTGCCAGCGAAATCTGCTTAGTTGCATTCCTTATCAGGTGAGTCAGATCGTCAGGATCGAAAGGTTTTGTTACATAGTCGTAAGCACCGTCTTTAAGTGCCTTTACTGCTGTATCAACCGTTGCAAAGGCCGTCATGACAATGACAATTGCATCTGGTTTGAGCGATTTTATTCGTCTAAGCATTTCGAGTCCATCCATTCCTGGCATTTTGATATCCGCCAGTATAATGTCGAATTGATTAGATTCGAGAATTGTAAGCGCTTTCTTCGCATTCTCGGCATATTCGACCCGAAACCCGTCTTCGAGAAACCAATTGTAAAGTGAATCTCTTACAGATTCCTCATCGTCAACAATTAATATTGATATCTTTCTTGCCATGATGTATTCGCTTTATGTTTTTATCAATGGTAAAGTTACTGACAGGGTAGTTCCATTTCCGGGTTCTGATCTGACTTGTATTTTCCCTTTATGATTTTGAATAATTCCGTGAACAATTGCTAATCCTAAACCTATTCCGCTGACATTCTGCTTTGTCGAGAAGAATGGCTCGAAAATATGAGGGATGTCTTCAGGAGCAATCCCCGATCCGTTATCCGATATTTCAAAGGTGATCGTATCTTCATCTGCATTTTGGGTTCTGATCATGATTTCGCCGTTTTCGATTACGGCTTCCGACGCATTGACAAGAAGTGCCAAGCAGGCCTGCTTAATCTGGTTCGGATTGCAGTAGATTAAATCAGATCTCGCAGACAGATCGGTCAGAAAGATAATATTGGCAATTTTGATGGGATGTGACATTAAATCATACGTTTCGAGCAATATCTCATGCAGATGTTTTGGCTCAAAATCATTCTGGTCCTTTCTCGAAAAATCCAGCAAGCCTTTCACAATATCTCCGCAACGCTTTGTTTCATTCTCAATTAACTTCAAATGTCTGAGCATTGTATCTTTTTTTGAAGCATACAATTCAGGATTGCTGACTTGTTTATACAATAGTTTCGTGTATATCAGAATTCCCGACAAGGGATTATTGATTTCATGAGCAACTGAAGAAGATAACTTTCCGAGTGAAGCCAATCGTTCGACATGTATCAATTCTTGCTGAGCTGCGCCTAATTCCTCCGACTTTTTCTGTACCTTGTATTCGAGTTGCTGCGACCAGTTTTCCAATTCAGTTGTTGCAGTATGCAGGTTATCAAGCATATCGTTAAATGCCACGGAAACCATACGCATATCGTCCAATTGATTGGGTTCAATTTCTACCCGCGTACTTTTATCACCGTTTGCAACCGCTATGCTTACTTTTAAAAGTGCATTTAGCGGATCTTTTATTTTTCTTCTGGTGAAGAATAATAAAAATGACACCATCATAAGTGTTGCGAATACTGCCAACAAGAAAAACTCGGTTGATGATTTTTCGATCGCCGCATCCTGAGCTTGTAATGGAATTTTAATGATCAATGAACCAAGTACAGTATCCGTTTCCTTGTGTGCATGACAAGAGCTGGTCGAACAGGATTTCTCATTCAGAATAGGCGTTTTGATCAACAAATGTCTGCTGCCGTTGTCGTTTTGATTCATCTTGCAATCACTGTTGATATCGATAATTCTGTAAGATTTTTCTTTCCCGGGGAACATTGCCTTGATATCGGGATGACAACTTATGCAATTAGGGTCACTGTGGCTGGTGTTTGTATCTGAAGAAAAGGATGAATAGACGAGATTTTCATCGTTATCATACATGTTCACCTCATCAATTCCTGGTAATGTATTGATAACGTCAAGCGTATTCCGCAATGCCCCTTTATCGTTCTCGAGCATTGAATGGTATAAAGATCCTTCAACAATGGACCCGATATTATTGCCGCTCTGACGAATGACAGTGTTCAGATACTGCTCATTAACAGACCTGAAAATAATATTGAATGATACAAACAGGAAAACGGACAGAAGCGTAATGATCAAAACTACGCGGCCATAAATCGACGATCTGAATTTAACGTAGTTATTAAGAATCATATTCCCGGTATTGTTTTTTGGTTTATTCTTGAAAAACATATCGTCATATTGTTAGAAGTACTGGCTGAGGAAATCATTAACCAAATGGTTATAATCCAGTGCAAAATACAAAAAAAACTGGTGCATTGACACCAGTTTCAAAATAATCTGTTTCTTTTTCCGAAACGGGGTAAAGAAGGTTTGTACGAGTGGGAACGCGAGATGGAGTGATGAAGAAACGGATTTGGCGAAATGGCGATGGAGCGATTAAAAAGTCATTGAAAAAGGTCATTGGCTTCGCCGTCATTGAAAAGTCATTAAAAAAAGTCATTGGCTTCGCCGTCATTGAAAGAGTCATTGCTTCGCGTCATTGAAAAAGTTATTGCTTCGCCGTCATTGATAAAGTCATTAAAAAAAATCATTGAAATAGTCATTGGCTTCGCCGTCATTAAAAGGTCATCCGATGCTGATATAGGACCTGATACCAGACTCGATATGGACCAAACAAGAATCAAACAAGAACCAAACATAGAGCAGACATAGAGCAAACATAGAGCAGGTACGAGGGAAATATGAAGCAAACTCATCCTGGCTGTTTGTTTCAATTACGATAGATATGCATTAAAAGTGCACTGTGCTTCGAGAGTTCACAAATCCTGCATTGGCAAAAGACGACATTTATTTATTCTCATTTCTTGTATCATGCCTGGTCAAACATATTTGCATAGTACTTGATTGGAGAATTGCTTAGGGGAGATTCAATCATAGCTCTTGTAAGTACGATATTATTTCAATATTCTGTTTTTGAGTTAATTAAGACTTAAAAATTCTTTCTCAAAATCCTTCCATATTTCATCGGAGAATGCAGAAAGTGAATGATCTGTTAATTCACCACCGTCCTGTAATATAACCATTGAAGGTTCCGGCGTGTAATTTTTCATCGACACTGCCAGGAAATCCTTAAACCTTTCCAGTTCATGTGCTGACCAATTTGTTGCTTCTTCAGCAAAATAGCAAGTCTTTGTTTCGGCAATCCAGTTTGAGGGTTCAATTTTATAGATCCATCCTTCGCCATAAGGGTCTTCAATGAGTTTACCGGAATTTTCATTAATTGTAGCATTTATACTCATGATTTTTCCTGAAACAGGGGATAATATCCTAAGAAGTTTGCCATTTTGATCAATCTCTGTCAGTAATTCTCCTTTACGGATTGTATCGCCAGGATTTTTACGATGGTTGAATTTCACTTCTCCTGTAATATGCAGCAACAGATCATCGAGCCCTACCATTGCTGATCCTGATTTTTGCATATACATCCATGTATGATTCTTGGAATAAAACAATCCCTGGGGAATTCGCAAAATGCCCGCTGACAAAAAGCCTAACGCTTTTTGTATCTTTCTTTCTATTTCTTTTTGTTTGTTTAACACAATCCAGAAAGGAATCAGCAAAACCAGAAAAGTGATGATAATCAGGTATTCAATTCCTTTGGTTGCGAAAATGTCATGATAGCTAAATCCGTCCATATCTTTAATTTTTATGCAATCAATAAGCATTTAATCATTGACTGCCGGTTAATTTATTGATGCTCATTTGCCCACGACGGGGAATCACGCAAAACAGGCATTCTGTTAATGACCCATCTGAATATCCATATCTGTGTAAATATAACAGCAAGTGCAACAACCACTTCCATCCACGACGGAACATATCTTACGGCGGCATCCCATCTGTATCCGATTATGCTCACATTTAACCTGTTCATAATCACACCTATCATTGTAATGACGGCGGCAACTTTGATCATTGTAATGTTATTGTTCCTGTAACTGATAAAGAATAGGATCATTGGCAACAAGACAAATCCAAGCATCTCAAGCAGAAACCATTGACCCATTCCTGTACTGAGCAGGTCCCATTGCTGTTTGTGCACAAAGACCAGTAATTGAAGGAAAAAATAGGCAAACATAGTTCCGGCACAGATTTTTGACAATCCACGGACAATGCCATTCTGAGCCTTTTTGTTTTTATCGCTGATCTGATCGAAAAATACCTTATCACTGATCGATCCTTCAAGAATTACCATCGAAATACCTGCAAATATGCTGGATACCAAAAACATGATTGGAATAAATTCGGAATACCAGAGCGGATGTATTTTTTCTTTGGCCATAAGGAAAAGGGCTCCTAATCCAGATTGATGAAGCATCGAAAGCGTTATCCCGAAGATCACTGCCGCCATAGTCATTCCTGAAAGAATTTTATGGGCTCTCCTTGCTCCAAGCCATTCAGCAATAGTTGGCGAGAATTCAATCAGTTGAGCTACCATATAAAGCAGAAAGTGCCATGCAACAAGAAATAGAACGGAACTTGCACCAAAGCTGTTTCCGATAATCGGATTAAATATATGCCACGGTCTTCCAAGATCTAATACTAAAGCGCCTGCATAAAATGCATAGGCAAGGAAGCCATTCAAAACAGTTACCCGGATAATTGATTGATACTTACGCATATTCAGGATATATACCATAAATGTCAGTACGTAAGCGCCACCGGCAAATGCGACACCGGTTACTACATTAAAACCTTTCCATAAACCCCACGGAATATCCTGATTCACATTAGATACGGCTCCAATTCCTTTCCAAAAACGTATAATAATTATTACTGCTGCGAGTAGGATGATTGGAACTGAAATAATATTAAAAGGGGTGAAGAACTTGCCTTTTGGTCTCATTTCACCTAACAGGAACTTCCAGATGGATGCACTATCGTGATCCAATGCCATTTGCGGGTTATTATTCATCTTCTTTCGGTTTGTTAAGGTGATTATTTTTTGTAGCCTGATGAATTCCCAATAATAACGTCGGTACCAGAACAAATACAGATGGCACAGTGTAGAGGAAACCTTTTGTCAATTCCGGATAGGAAGATTGTTGCATTGAAGTATTTAATCCCAGCTGATCAAACGGAACGGGTGAAAGATATAACCAACCTGTTCCGCCGGCTTCGTGTTCGCCAAAAATATGATCAACATACAAGTCGGGTTTTTCATAGATTCTCCTGCGTGCTTCTTTGATCATGTCTCTCCGTTTTCCATATAAGAGTGCCTCATTAGGGCAATTAAAAACACAGGCGGGACTCTCTTCAGTTTTGAGTCTTTCGAAACACATGTCGCATTTCTGAATTTTAGGGTTTGCGCTGTGATATTCAAATTTGGGACTATCGAACGGACATGAAATCATACAATAGCGGCATCCCATACATTTGTTGGCATTCCAGGTAACAGGTCCGGTTTTGTTCTTAAACATGGCCTTTGTCAGACAAGCGGCGGCACATGCAGGTTCGTTGCAATGCATACACTGCCTTTTAATGAACACTTTACCTTTATCTGTATTGTAGGTATTTATAACTGTGTTACAAGTTTCATTTGTTTTGCGAATTGCAGGGACATCTTTCGAAGGTAATGGTTCGGGTAATCCATGTGCCTCTGCGCAATCAAATTCGCAACCGCGACAACCCTTGCAGCGGGCTCCATCATACAAGATTCCGTTGAATTCCACGTCGGTATCGGTTTTAGGAGTCGCAGCTCCTACTTCACCAATGGCGAGTGTCATTCCCGTCACACCCAGCAGCTTTAAAAAGCTTCTACGTTGAATGCCCATGATTCCAAAATTTAGTAGGTTAAAAACTTAAAGAAATTAACTATTTGATTATTATCAATAAATTTTGTTTGAAAATCTTCCCATATTTCAGGTCCGAGATCGGCCAGAACGTTATCTTTCAACGCACCTCCATCCTGCAATACTATTCGAGCATATTCCGGTGATTCAGCAGCTTTTACAATCGATGTAAAAAAATCTTTTAATCTTGAAAATTCGTCTGTTATCCAGGATTTGTATTTTTCGGCCATGATTAAATACTGTATTTCGAGTAACCAGTTTGTAGGCTCGACAGTATAAACCCAGCCGTCTTCATATGGTGCAGAATTAATCAGGGACGAATTATTGATCAGCGATTTATTTTGTGCTTTAATTGTTCCGGATACAGGTGAGTAGATATTCAATTGTTTCCCTTTCTGAATGATGGTTAGCAGACGGTCACCTTTCATGATCTTTTCCCCGGATTTTTTCATTTCAATGCGCGTGATAGGACCTGTAATATGTTGCAGAAAATCATCGATTCCGACTTTCACTGTCCCATCTTTTTTCATAATAGACCACGTATGTGTTTTGTCAAAATAAAGCCCTTTGGGAATGATTACGGAATTCTCATCAAAAACAGATAGCAAACCAGAAGTAGTATTCAGAACAACTCCTTTTTTATTTCTGAGGCGGCGGGTTACGATATCCCACACAAAAGCGATCAATATAAATGCAAATAAAACGGTGAGAATCATCTTCAGTAGTGCATAGATTTCATTTGTGGGGGAGGCTGGATTAATTGCAGGTTCATTGATCTTCGCCAGCTGGGTTTGTCTTTCATTAAGAACGAGATCGTTGTAACCATTTGCGTTTAAGAATTGCTGTCCATCGGTGAGTATCCAATTCAGGAATGCCAATTCGGTTTCGCTTTTGGGCTTTTCGGAAGAGACTGAATAAATATTACCAGCTAATGCTCCCGGATATTTTCCAATCCATACTCCACGGGAAAAGGCTTGAAGGTTATCGTATATATTTTCCATATAATCGATTTTCCCATTGCCGTTTTTATCAATAGGTACGAGATTAATATTTTGAGCCAAATTTTGGGTTTTAAGATCTATAATCTGAATCAGTTTACAGAAACCCAGAGCATTCGGATCTTTCTGAATCGCAGAAATCATTTCCTGATCGTTGGCTGTTTTAATTCCATTATTTAGCTGGTTAGTTTTCAGGAAATTATCAACCCCGGAAAGTGTGGATGGGTCGTTCGCGATATAATAATGCAATGGAATATCAGTACTATTTTTTGTGTTTCCAACGAGCATTCCCCAATTTTGTTTTTCGGGATTTCCTAATAATTTTACCAATCCTTCTGCTGTAATTCCTTTTTTGTAAATTTCATCGCGAAATGGATTTGCTGCGTTCATAATTGGCACAATCACATCACGACCAACTACCATGTTCCAGACACCTTGATTATTACTTACCATAAACGATTCATCCGCGATAAAGCCAATTCCTCCGCTTGAATTCAACATACCAGGTACATTATTGTCTGTAGCCTTAACTACGTTGATTTTCACCTTTGGGTTTAAAGTAGTATACTCGTTAGCCCACTTCATCGTCAGATTGTATAAATTAGGAGACGTGAACAAATTTATAGAACCCTCCTGAGAGAGATTGTTTGCGGTGATCACTTCTTTACTGTCTGCGATGCTGTAACTTAGCAGCAATAATGTGATGAATAAACAGATCCTGGTTTTCATGATTTTTACCTTTAAATAATGATAATTAAACACTTTCAATTATGATGCCAAAGGGTAAGGTGAGTTATAAATGACAGTGGATCAACGATGTATGTTAATGTGTGTTTAGTTTATATGCAAGGCAAATGTTGATTATTTCAACACTAATAAATTGTTGCGTGATTATATGGCTGTATATTAGTAAAGTATATGGTGTGTTTATTTTCTATACACATGTTGAGTAAGTAAGCAAAATCACGAATATGCCTCCAGATTCGTATGTAAGTAAGATGAATAAAATAATGTCGTATTTACAAAAGTGGGAAAGGGAGATGGAGCGAAAAGGCGATGGGTATCATTAAAAAGTCACTGAAAAGGTCATTGGCTTCGCCGTCATTGAAAAAGTCATTGAAAGAAGTCATTAAAAAGGTCATTGGCTTCGCCGTCATTAAAAGGTATAGACTCGATATGGACCAAACAAGAATCAAACAAGAACCAAACATGAATCAAACATGAATCAAACAAGAACCAAACATGAATCAAACAAGAACCAAATAACAACCAAACATGGACGAAACCCATCTTGACTATTTATTTCAATTATGATGGACATGTATTAAAGTGCACTGTACTTCGAAAGTCCCCAAATCCCATATTGGCAAAAGACGACATTTATTTATTCCCATTACTTAATTGGTCATTAATTATAGAAAAACCGACTACCATAAAAAAACCGACTGATTTTAAAACTATATTCGGGTGAAATACGTTTAAGAGAATCTTGAAGTCTACAAATTTCAGTATTCACCTTTAAATTATAAACAAAATGAAATCAACAGAAAATGCACTGAACTGGTTTGAAATTGCTGTAAATGATATCGGTAGGGCTAAGAAATTCTATGAGACGATTTTTGATATCGAGATGCCACAAATGGATATGAATGGGATGCTGATGGCTTTTTTCCCTACTGAAGATATGTCAACTAATGTTGGGGGAGGATTGGTACAGCACGAAATGTATAAACCAAGCGCAGAGGGAGCCGTAATTTATCTGAATGGAAATCCGGATCTTGCGCTGGCACTTGGTAAGGTTGAAAAAGCAGGAGGTAAGGTTGTGATGCCGAAAACTTTAATTACTGACGAGATTGGTTATATGGCATTTTTTATTGACACAGAGGGAAATAAAGTAGCCTTACACTCGGGGAAATGATTCTGATTATAGAAGAGGCTGTCTCTTAAGGACAAAATAACCTCTTTTATAATTTATATCACAGAATAGATTTTAGTAGATGCAAACTCTCCATTTGAGTTGGTAATTAGGAGTAATAATTGTCATCGATAATTATAATTACATAGGCATTATTCTTAATAATTCATTGCTGAACGTTAGAATGGGTGTACGACAAAATTCCGGGGGAAGATATTTAAGAATGCATAATAAAATGAACTTGAACATGGATGCCGGTTTCACAGAGGTCCGGAAATACAGATTATGAAACTTCTACCTATATCAAATCCCTCACGGGATTTTAAACAGCTATTTAATGTCATTGAATTATGAATCCCATACATACGGGATTACAAATTATGTTTCAGAGCGAGACAAGGCATGCCTTGTCTCTACGGGTTCTTGAACCGTCATATTATAAATATAACTTCCGGATCCGACCTTACAGAAATACTTTCCTGCTGCGGTATTTGAAATCACTATTTTCTTACCATTCTCTAATATGGAAGTTTTATTATTTGTTGGTAAATAGATCGTTGCAGATGTATTTGCCGGGATCTCGACCTTCATCTCCAAAATGTTATTCTCTTTTTTCCATTCACTTTTGATTAAACCATAAGGTGATTGATAATTAGATTTTACCCAGTTTATGTCGCCAACGATTTCGGGACGGATAATGATATTTTGAAATGCGACGCTACTTTCTTCCTGTTTGATTCCGCCAAGACCTGTGTAAAACCACTCCATAATGTGGCCGAGCATTAAATGGTTATTCGAAACCTCTTCGAGTGCAGGCCATGATTCTGTCAGAGCAGTTGCCCCTTTTTTCAGTTGGAAACCATAGCCAGGCACATCATTCCGAAAATTCATGTCGAATAATAATTGCGAACCACCGTCTTCCTCAAGTGCCTTTACTAAAAAATGGAAGCCAATATCGCCGGCAGTTAATGATTTCCCGGAGCTGATAATCGAATCAGTCATATTTTTAAAAACGGCTGCACGCTCATTTTCATTGACTAAACCAACACACAGAGGCATTGACATGGCCGTCTGGCTTCCGGTTGAGTAAACTTTGGTATTATTGTTAAAGAATTTCGTATTGAAAGCATTTTTTACTTCTCCGGCAAGAAGGGCCATTTTTTCGGAATCTTCTTTATTATTGGTAAGCGCCATCATTTTCGAAAGCAAAAGAATGTCGTAATAATATATGGCTGTGGCAGTCAGTGCTTTAGGCGTTAATTGTGCCTCACCCGGTGTATTCGGGCCATAATCGAACCAATCGCCCAAACCATGCGAAAGGATATGATTATCAGCTTTTGTTCCAAGAAATGCAACATATTTCTTCATCATCGGCATTGCTTCTTCGATAATAGATTGATCGCCATACCATTGCCAGATCATCCATGGCAGAATTACACCTGCGCTTCCCCATTCAGGGGAATCACGAAACCCTTCCTCAAACGGAACATATTCCGGTGCGATATCGGGGATTAATCCAATAAGAGTCTGGGCATCAATCATATCCCGCACAATCTTTCTATAAAGCGAATATAGATTATAGTTATAATGCATTGAAGCTCCCATCAAATAAGTTTGTTCGAGCCAACCAAGCTTTTCGCGGTGCGGACAATCAGTAGCAATACTTTGAAGATTACTTTTCACTGCCCAGTCAATCAATGTGTAAATCTGATTAAAAAGCTGATTCGAACATTCGAATTCGCCTATTTTGGGTGCCGAATTGGATGTGTGGAGAAGTTGCAAATCAATAATTTTCGGAGTTTCAGTGCTTTGTTTTTCTGATTCAGGCGCAGCGCCTTCCACAATCACATACCTGAATCCGTAATAGGTGAACCGCGGCCTCCAAACCTCAACGCCATCTCCTTTTAGTGTATAGGAATAATAATAAGGGCCTCCCGAAGCATTCTGGTTGATCTTTTTATCCTTGGTAATCAATTCTCCCGGGGTCATTTTTATCACAGATCCTTTTTTCCCGTTAACCTTTAGTTCTACAATTCCAGAACAATTCTGACCAAAATCGCAGAGGTATTTCCCTTCTTCGGTTTGTTCAGTATTCTTTACTTTGATAACTTCCCGTATTGTAACCGGCAAATCAGTCTCAGCCATTAATTTCCCTAATGGAGGGGATACCGGAAGCGCCATTTTCCATTTTGAGTCATCGAATCCCGGCTGATCCCAACCCTTTTGCTCAAGCGTTGCATCATAATCTTCACCACCATAAATACTTGAGTAAACAATTGGTGAGGGAGAACATTTCCAGTCTGTCCCCGAAACGATTGCAGCGGAGGTCCCATCTTCGTAATCAATCTTCAATTTACTGATCATTTTAGGATAGCCGTAAGTAATGACCAATTTACGATATCTTTCGCGGTTGATGTTATAAAATCCGTTTCCAACGATTACACCAATGGCATTTTCACCCTGATTTAACTGATTTGTAATATCGTAACTGTTATAAAGACAAACCTTATCATAATTAGTCCATCCAGGAGCCAGAAAGCTTTGTCCAACTTTTTGTCCGTTAATAGTTGCTTCATAATGGCCTAATCCACTGATATAAAGCGTGGCGCTTTTGATTTTATTTTCAACTGAGAACTCTTTTCTGAAAAGCGGGACAATGCTTCGTTTGATAGCTTTATTTCCAAGCTGATCACCATTCCCGTGAATTCCAGGCACAACTTTCATTGAATCGGGCAGGTTTTCAAATCCAATCCACATTGCTTTATCCCAATCGTTTACCGATAAAAGTCCCATTTGCCAGGTGGCAGGTTTACTCCAGGCAGTCGCTTTTCCATCCTGATTGTAGATTTTAACTTTCCAATAATATTTCTTCTCGGAAATTAAGGGAGTCCCTGAATATTCTACCTGAATCGAGCGGTCGGATTTTACAACTTTCGAATCCCAGATATTGCCAATATTTTTTTTAAGCTTTTGAGGGCTATCGGCTACAAGAATTTGATAAGCAGACTGTTGTATGTCTCTTTCGTTTGATTTGATTATCCAGCTAAAACGGGGATGCTCCACCTCAATTCCAACAGGGTTTATCCTCGATTCGCATCTGATATTTGCAACGAAAATTAGATCTCGGGCAAACGTATTGAATGTTAATGAAATGGCAGTGAAAGCCAATATGTATTTTAGTTGGATCATTTTAGTTTAGTTGGATTAATTTACTGAACGCATCATTTGATATTTTAAAGGCGGTTCTGTAGTGCACATCTTTGGGAAAGTTTACTTTATCTGAAATATCTTCCCAATCTCTCCTATTTGTTTGATCTACAGCGCTGCATTTATGATTTAATATCGAAATGATAATTTCCAAAATTAGTTCTAAAATCCAAAATAGTCTTGCACAAACTGACAATTAATTTAAACGATCTGGACGAATTATTTTACAACAATTGTCTTAATGTTCACAAATTCGCGGATGCCAACAGATGATAATTCACGGCCATAGCCACTTTCCTTTATTCCGCCAAACGGAAGCCTCGGATCTGATTTTACAAAATCGTTTACAAATACACAACCCGCCTCAAGGCCTTTCTCTGCAAATTTTTTACCTTTTATTATATCGGAAGTAAAAACAGCGGCACCCAAACCAAACGTTGTGTCGTTCGCAATTCTAATTGCTTCTGCTTCAGTTTTAAACCGGAACAATACAGCTACCGGCCCAAACAATTCTTCATGGTAAGCCGGCATTCCCGGAACGACATTTGCTAAAACAGTAGGAGGGTAAAGCGGAGCTTTTCCTTTAGGAATAAATCCGCCAAGCAAAACAACTGCCCCCATTTCACGGCTTTTTTCCACCTGCTCATGCAATTCGTCGCGCAAATCCAGCCTTGCCAGCGGGCCAATTGTCGTTTGCGGGTTGAGCGGATTGCCGTAAGTGGCCTGGCTCATTAATCTTACAAATTCGGCTTCGAATGCATCGTATATTTTGTCGGAAGCAATAAATCTCTTGGCGCCGATGCAACTTTGCCCTGCATTTATCAGGCGACCGGTCACACATAATTGTGCAGCCGTTTTAATATCAGCATCTTCCAAAATCAGGTATGGATCGCTGCCACCAAGTTCGAGTACCGATTTTTTAAGCATTGATCCTGCAACCGAAGCTACTGCTCTGCCCGCCGGCGTGCTTCCTGTGAGCGTAACTGCTTTAATTAATGGGTTTTCGATTACCGCCTTTACTTTGGAGGATTCAATAATCAATGTCCTGAATACATTTTCAGGGAAACCTGCTTCGCGGACAAGTTGTTCAATTGCCAGCGCACAACCCGACACATTTCCCGCATGTTTAAGTACGCCGGTATTGCCAGCCATTAATGCCGGAGCTAAAAACCTGAAAACCTGCCAGAATGGAAAATTCCAAGGCATCACGGCCAAAACAGTCCCGATCGGCTGGTAAGTAATGTACGACTCTGAGGCTTCGGTTTGGATGGCTTCATTTTGAAGAAAGGATTCCGCATTATTCGCATAAAACGAGCAAACCGAGGCACATTTTTCGATCTCTGCCAAGGCTTCGCGAAGCACTTTACCCATTTCCGCAACGATAATCCCGGCCAGATATTCTTTTCTCTCAAGCAATTTGGTCTGGAGATTCCTCATCAAATTGGCACGGTGATCAATATTTGTCAGCTTCCATTGCTTAAAAGCTGTATCAACTGCCCCAATTATCTTATATACTTCATTAGAAGTATATTCCGGATAGTTTTTGATTACCTCGCCAGAAAAAGGATTGACTGATTGCATGGCACAAATATTTTAATCAAAAATAACGATAATCGCGGACTTTTATTCTTACGTCGTTGAATTGAAGAATGCAATTAGATTTCTATTCTGAAAATTTGTATTTTTGAATCAGCATGGACGACGAAATTAAAAATATTGATGCTGTAATTTTGTATTGGCGTGAGTCTTCTGAACGGAATTACTCCACTATGCAGAATTTAATTAAAACCAAAAAGTTTTCGTGGGCTTTATTTATGGGGCATTTGGTGATTGAAAAGTTAATAAAGGCCCTCTATGTTAAAAAGTTAAATAAACATCCGCTTTTCTCTTACGATCTACTCCGATTGGCAAAAAAACTTGATGTCGAATTGCCCGATGAATATGATGAATGGTTAGATGTGGTAACTACTTTTAATATAAATGCACGTTACGATGATTTTAAGCAAAGCTTTTATAAACTTTGCACAGTTGATTTTTCAGCAGAATGGATTGTTAAAATTGAAACAATAAGATAATGGTTAATCAGTCAATTATAGATACTGCAAAACGTTACGTTGGAAGGATTCCTGAAAGTATAGAGCTGAAGAAAGCATACTTGTTTGGTTCATACGTCAAAGGAAATCAACATAATGATAGCGATATCGATATTGCTGTTGTAGTTGGGAAAATGGATGATTTTTTCTTAATTCAGATGGAACTTATGCGATTAAGAAGAACGATCGATTTAAGAATAGAGCCACATCCAATTTGGGAAGGGGATTTTAATAACCAGAATCCATTTGCGTTTGAAATTCAGAATACAGGTATTGAATTAATATAATACAAAGATTCTATTGCGCTATTTTCTTCATATCGCTTATAACGGGAATAACTACCAGGGGTGGCAAAAGCTTCCGGGAATCGTTAGTGTACAACAAGTAATAGAGACAACGCTATGTCAGATTTTAAAGGAGACAATCTCAATTATAGGTTGCGGTCGTACTGATGCACATGTTCACGCGAGCCAGTTCTTTTTTCATTTCGATACCGATCAGGAGTTTGAGTTTGATTTGCTTTTCCGGCTGAATAAATGCCTGCCACACGATATCACCGTTTATGATGTAATCCCAATGGAAGGTCTGCCTCATGCCCGATTCGATGCCATTCAGCGAAGCTATGACTATTATATTCACACTCAGAAAGATCCTTATCTTGTTGGTCTGAGTTCGTTTTATCCGCTGACAAATCCTGATCTGGATAAAATGAGGGAGGCAGTTGGTTTATTAACAAACTACAGCGACTATGGCTGCTTTTGCAAATCGCCTTTAAAATATGAGCATACAATCTGTCATGTTTCTGAGGCGCAACTTTTTTCCGATTTAAATCACTCAAGGCTAAGGTTTCATATCAGCTCGAACCGCTTTTTGGCCGGAATGATAAGGATTATCATGATGAAATTACTTGAGATTGGAAATGGAGAACTTACAGTTGTCGATTTCGAGCAATACCTTAAATCGAAGGTCACCCCAAGAACAATTGTACGTGTTTATGCTCAAGGCCTTTACCTTTCTAAAGTCACCTATCCCTATCTCGATCTTCCATCCCGCTCCATTTTCGGGAGAATCCTGCTCAATAATGACAATTTATCGGAATAACAATTTGCTATACAGTATTTTGAATCTATGGCTCGTCCGGCCTTTCTCCAATCGAAAACCTTTTTTAAGTAAGGTTGGAGTGGGTAGTATGAAAATATACTTCAAACAATATGGTTAATAACTGTATTTTGCGGAATCAGCCGTAATTTTGTGGGATATTATTGCAATTTATCGTTGGATTTTGTGCCTGCGAATGAAATGAGACGTTATTTTTTCTCACTATTTAACAGATTTTTATTGTATTGATATTAAGAATTTTGCCAAGTTTCTCTATTTTGTCAGCTATATGCCCAACGCCAATGGCACAATGGTGAGCAGGACCCTGTTTCGACCATTCGTTCATAAACTTCTTCGCACCAATTGAAAAACGGTAGCGACTGTTTGTGTTGCCGATTTCGAGAATGGGTCCGGGGACAGATTCGCCTTCAGCAACCAGAAGAAAGATGCCATCTTTACCCTCGACAACTGACAGCAAGGTTACAGGGCCATGTTTTACGGTCATCTGAATAGACAGTCCTTTACCAGGTTTCCCATGATAGATGGACAGCGGCACCAGTTTTACGCGCCCTTCGGCAATCGCAAAGTGGGCAGGCCCGTCATGGCCAAGCATCACGATATCATCTTTAAAATCCACGAGATAAAACTCAGAGAACGAACCTCCTGCACCAAATTCGGCCATGATCTTCATTGCCTGTGCATTTTTTACTTCACATTCTCCCGCTACCGGAATATTTCTTCCTGTCAGCAAGGTGTTCCCTGCGATAACCGAAGTTACTATATTTTCGTATTCATTGCCTGGCTCGCCTTCGTAATAGTAGGCCATCGAACCTAAGTTCCGGTTTTTAACCAGTTTATCCAGTGCGACTGAAGTACGGGCTGCCCGCTCAATTTCGGCCGCTTCACATTCGGGAGCAACATCAAAAGCGGCATTAAACTCCTTTATCCTGGACTGAACATCAGTATCGGTGGCCTCATCACGGTATTTTTTCAGCTCGCACATCTCGAGCATTTCAATATGTGTGCCGAATACCGCCGATTGTTTGGTCAGGTCGGTATAAACATCGAGCATACCTCCATAATAATGGCCTAAAATACCCAGACGGTTATTGCGCATGGCCGCTGCAACATGTGCGGCACCGGCCCATGCTTCAATCTCCCGCCATGCCTCATCATACTGAAGATACCCGGTAACAATGTCATACTGAATTCCTGAGCGGTTAAATACGCCGGCTATTTCGGGAACAGAACAAGCCTGACAATGTTCGAGCCAGATCCCTGTCATCTTACCACGATCACCCGCTTTGTTAAATGATTCATAATCCAGATTTGCAACCGGCTGAAGATTCAATATTACTACGGGAATTTTCAGTTTTTGCGCAATTGGTAAAACGGTTGACGATAAAGCATAGGTTGAAACGTATAGAAATACGATCTCCACATCCTTACTTTTCAGAAAGTCAGCAGCTTCACGCGCCTTAACGGGGTTGTCGACCATGCCTGCATCAATTACTTCGACTCCGAATCCTGCAATTCCCGTTTTGATCTGCGACTGGTATTTTTTTAGATTGTCAAGTAATCCGTCAAATTGTGCCCAGTAAGTATCGAGGCCAATTCCAAATAATCCTACTTTAGTCTTCATTAAATCATTTTATTAATAGCCGGACGGGGCCGATCAGTCCGGATTTGAGTAATACGGATTCCCTGTTATAAAATTTAGATGTTGTAAATGTGTACCGGCCGGAGGTTCGGGGGTGATTTTTCAGGAGCCAGCCGGGCCAAAGATTATCTTTGATTCCGTCATCAGGGCGCTGTTCATCACCAATGAGCCTGTTTGGCCAAAGGTTTGCCACTTCAATTTCAATCAGGTTGTTCCCGGAATGAATGGCATCCGTTATTTTCACCTGGCAGGGAGCGGTCCAGACAACGCCCATGTCTTTCCCGTTAATGCGGATTCTTGCCAGATTACACACTTCACCCGGATCAAGAAAGAGATCTTTATTTTTACCGGGAGAGGCGATATTCTTTGGCAGATGAATAGTGGTATGATAGGTTGCAATGCCGGAATAATACTTAACTCCTTCATTTTTATTCGTAGTCCAGTCTTCTAATTTATTGAATACAATATTTTTAGGACCTCCCCATTTCGGGTCGAAGGAAACATTCCACGGACTATTTACCACCATTAATACTTTGGGTTCGGAAAAGTTTTTTGCCTGTGTATTTGCAGATAGGTCTGGTTTTTTATTTTTGTCAAATACAATGAAAAAGCTTTGATATTGACCAAATTGCAATGGAATGGTCATCCGTTCGTTCTCAATGACAAATTCGGGTAGCGAACGGGTTTCTCCGGAAAGGGGATCCCACAATTCGGGAGTTCCCTCACCGGTTCCGAAAGTACAGGTGGTTTTTACCCGCTCATTGGTTTTATTCGAAACAAAATAGATTTCCCGGTTTTCCGCAGAGCGATGCGTATATCTTATCGGGCCGGCAGATTCAAAATCGGGACGGACTCCCATCTTGTTCAGTATTGCGGCTGTAACATCGTAATTCGGATATAATTCCGGTTGTTTGATTTTCGAAAGTATTCCTCCCCAATAAATTTTTCCTTTTTCATACTGAATTTCAGTAATCTCATCCGGAGGTATTGATTTTCTCCACATTAACATTGCTTTTGAAGTAATGAGCTGATCACATTGAGGATAATTTACCAGGCTCGGGGATTTGAGTGGCGGATTTCCAATGATGACGGCACCCTCTTTTACGAGTGATTCAATTTTACCCAGCAGTTCAGGAGTCATGGTTTCCACCGACGGCAAAATGAGTATCCGATAAGTTGCACCTCCCGGAAAAACAATCCGATTGTCGATTACACCTGCTGTTTTCAACTGAGAGGGAGAACATCCGTCGAAATTATAGCCCTTCCGGTCGGGAAGCACTTCATCACCTGTTAGAGCAGAAGCCGGAGCACGAAAAACATGCGGCGCACCTTCGGGGGTCAGGTAAAGGATATCTGCTTTGGCCTTTCCCTGTTGCAAAATATACGAGCAGCGCGAGATATAACGATGATAACCGTCCGCCATTGGCCACCATGTCTGACTCCTGTCCCAATGAACACCGTATGGTCCCATTGTCATTCCCGGTTTCAGGTTGTCATCGAGGAACTGATGCTGAAAAGTATGATAAACAAATCGGTTTATTCCTGCTGCAAAAGCCCAGTCTCCCTGGTTTTTCATCGACCCGGGATATTGTTTCCATGCATCATGATCGGCAGTAAATGCTTCTGCCGCAACCACTGCCTGTCCGTTTATATGGGCTATCGAAGCAGCCTGGATACAACTGAATGAAGCATTGTATCCATAGCCTTTGCTCCAGAATTCACACATCGGGACATCGGCAACAGCTCCCAATTCCATGTCGGCTGTTGGGTTCATGTCGTATGGTTCAATAGAAAATCCCAGATTATACTTCTTCCCGTATTTTTTAAGGTGCATCGCATGGTTTTCAATCACAAGCTCCTGGCTGGTTTGTCGCAAATCCCATAAAAAACGTTCGCTTTTTTCAAGACTTTCAACGACCAATCCCGGGTAAACAGGATAAAACGGAAGCGGATCGTAGCCTCTCCTTTTTTTAAATTCTTCGCGGAATCGGGGGCTCCAGTTCTGGGCGCCCATTTCCCAGCTATCCATATGGAGCATTTTCAGCCCTCCCTGTAATTTTGGGTCGGGAATTCCTGTCTTTTTAAACAGCTTTCCCGTGAAATTCTCCATGTGGGCATTGATGGCTGTGGTATCAAACTTATCAGCTTCAAAACCCAGTCCGGGCATGGGAGCCGGCCGTGTAACAGCTCCGTTGTTACGGCTTCCCAATCGTATAATTGTCCAGTTTCCTTCGGGTACTTTCCAATCTAAAGTGCCGTCTGGTTTTAGAAAACGGGTAACATCGATGATTTTATCCTGCGCAATGGCTGTTCCTTCAGGTGGCTCAAGGTAATTTGCCAGAGAAGGCAGGAATTGTTTAACTCCGGCTTTCGAAGTATACGGAGCACGGTAGTAAAGTGCCTTCTCGTCGATATCTTCTATTCTAAAACCGGAAGAAGGCGTTGGAAATGCCAGAACTGCAACATCTTCATAGTATTCTTCCCATCGTTTTTTAAGTTCGGGGGTAAAACTTTCTTCTCCAAAATAGGGAGGTTTTGGTGCCGGTACCGGAAGGATTACAGGTTTTGTATCACTTCCCGATACCTGAATACTGACTGAAACCAAATGTTGCATCGATTCTTTACCCGATACCCAAGGTCCACCACTGCCTGACCAGCCCGGGCCAACGCCAAGCGTAATTGCAATACCTAACCGTTCTGCTTCACGGACTGCATGTACGAATAAATCCTGCCATTGCTCACTTAAGAAATCAACTTTACCACGCGGAATACCTACGTTAACCTCGAGAAACACGAGATTCCCGATACCCGCTTTTTTCATTGATTCCAGGTCTTTGGTCATCGCTTCCTTCGACATGTTGCCGTCCATAAAGTACCAGTAAACACCGGGACGGGCACAATCAGGAGGATTTAAAAAGCCTTTCTTCAAAATGCCATCGCCTTCAGAAGAAACAAAACCGACCATTGCCATCCAACAGAAGGCTAACAAAACAGGAAACAGTATTTTCAAGTGTTTCATAACCACTTTATCAAATTTTTATAGAGACCATTCTATCAATTCGTTTGCAAATAGTTTGTGTCCCGGTTCGTTCTGACGATTTACCGACATATATTTTGCTAAGTTATTCTTTATTTAAAAACACTTTTAACCGCTTCCAAATATCCAAACTTGTTTTTGGTATCAGGTTCGAGGTAACTTCCTTCGGTCCATTCGTTCCAGCAATTAATATTTATGATTCGCTGACCATTCGGATCAGCAAGAAGTTTATCTTTTGTCATTTGTAAAGCCGCTCTAAAATTTTGAGGTGTATTGTTGCCGATTGTATTCGTAAACGGATAACCAAAATTTCCCCACTCCGATTTCAAATCACATCGGGGACTGGGATCCCAGCCCATAGAAACATTGGGAAAATAGGGAACCGGATATTCCGTTTTTGCCTTATCCCAATACGCAAAATACTGATCGCGGGCCTGATTGTAGTCGGTTTGCCGATCGGGTAAATCAACATGATGGACCCAAACATAGGAAGTGGCGGAATCGAATCCCAATAATTTGATCAGTTTCGGTATATCTGCCGGTACTTTTTCGACGGGAAGGATAGGTTTACCCCATGCCACCAAATTCCAGTGTACCCCTTTGAGTCCAGCAGCAATGGCTTTTTGATTCAGTCGTTCCATGGCAGCTTTGGTGGCTTCGATGCTGCCAAATCCTTCCATGAATTTCTGAATATCATAAACCGAGAAATAAGCTTTACCATCAATTTTCCAGTAGTTTAGCCTCGTGAAATACTTCGAAACCAATATGTCGCAGATTTCATCAAAACGTTTGGATGAAATTGTCCCCTCATAAAGCAGCTTTTGTTTTGCTCCACGTGTATATGGATGAATATCAACCCAATCATGGTTTGCCCACATTAAGGCAAATTTGATTTTATTGTCATTCTTTGCTTTCAGAAAACCTTCGTCAAGACAGCGATTCAGAAATGGGCCATCCTCGTACATGTACCAGTCGAAAATAAAACAATCGACGCCGTATTTTGAAGCAATTTCAATCTTCTGTTCCATTACTTTCGGATCCTTTTCGTCGGTATATCCCCAAAGCGGAACTTTTGGCTGATCGTGTCCGGGGAAACGTGGTTTTGCGGCTTTTACCAATTCCCATTCCGACCAGTCAGCTCCTTTGTTCTTAATATTGCGCGGATCGTTTGTATGGTAATTTGGAAAGTAATAAGCTGCGACAGTGATTTTTGTGGAATCGTTATTCTTGTTCACTGTTTTTCCTGTCATCAATACGGGAAGCAGAAAGCAAATTACAAGTGTAAAGGTTGTTGGTTTCATCATCGTTTGATTTTTTATGCCGAAAGATTTTTTCAATTTAATAGTGACTATAAATCAATTTTAATTTGATACTATTTTCACTTTAGTCCGGATTTTATTTTGTGCAATATCGGAATAAAAAGACAAAATTAGTTATGTCTTTTGGATTTTTAAACTTAAATATTTTACACAACAGCATGTTATGCAACGCATTTTTAAAACTGAGATGTTTTATTTTTATATTGTATTTATATTCAAGTAGCTGACAAACAGTTGATAAAGAGGCGATGGAGTGATAGGGCGATTATGTCATTAATTAAGGTCATTAAAAAAGGTTCATTGGCTTCGCCGTCATTGAAAGAAGTCATTGAAAAAGTCATTGAAAAAGGTCATTGGCTTCGCCGTCATTGAAAAAGTCATTGAAAAAGTCATTAAAAAGTCATTGAAAAGGTCATTGGCTTCGCCGTCATTGAAAGGTCATTGAAAGGTCATTAAAAGTTCCAGACTCGATATGGACCAAACAAGAATCAAATAAGAACCAGATAAGAATCAAACATAGAGCAAACATAGAGCAGGTATAGAGCGGGTACGAGGGAAATATGGAGCAAAGCCATCCGGGTTGTTTATTTCAATTACGACAGATATGTTAATGTCGTTTAGCCTTTTTGAAAAAATTCAAAATATTATACTATAACTTTGCCAAGGCTCTGGTCGTAGTCCGCTATTAACCTGGTGCTTTTAAGTCCGCCGTTTAGCATGGACGCAGGATGTATTGCAGATATTATTGGTGAAAGGTAGTTTGTCACTGTCCTTATCCCGCATGTGAGTATGCACAGTTACCAAACATTCTGTCAAAGAGCTTAATTTAAAAGTTAAAGATATGAAAACAATGAAAGGATTAAACAAACCAATCGACCAAATGATTTCCATGCCTGCTGTCAATCCTCATGCAGCTGGGATAGACTTAGGCAGCAAGAGTCATTTTGTATGTGTCGCACAAGACAATGTAAAAGAATTTGGTGTCTTTACTACTGATTTACATCTTATAGCACATCATCTACAAAACTATCAAGTTCAAACCGTTGCAATTGAATCAACAGGATTCTACTGGCGACCTTTATATTTAATGCTTTTAGACTATGGTTTTGAAGTTATATTGGTTAATGCCCGTCATTTAAAAAATGTAAAAGGACATAAAACCGATGTAGTAGACAGCAAATGGTTACAGTTGCTACATAGTATTGGCCTGCTTTCAAACAGTTTTCAACCCGATGCTTTTACATATGAATTGAGAATGCTTACCCGTCATCGCAAAAGCTTGATAGAGGATGCAAGTCGTTTTATCTCCAAAATGAATAAAATATTGGTATTGATGAATATCCAATTACATGTTGTTTTGCGGGATATTACCGGGCAGTCTGGTCTAAAAGTAATTGAAGCTATTCTGCAAGGGGAACGGGATGCAAAAAAATTAATGGAATTAGTTAGTCTCAAAGTCAAGGCAAAAAGATTGGATATTGAAAAAGCTTTAACCGGTGATTTCAGAAAAGAATATCTTTTTGAGCTAAATCACTGCTACCAGCTCTATAAGGACTATTGGCAAAAAATAGAAGAGACAGATGTTCAAATTGAAGCACTTCTTAAAATTAGTGTTGCAGACAAACCAATTAACGATAATTACAAATCTCCCAAGAACAAGCAATATCAGAAAAACGATCCTAATTTTAATGTTGGCCGCTATGCCAATCAAATGAGTGGAGGCATTGAATTGCTTGATATAAATGGTGTTGGCTCTGCAACTGTCTTAACATTAATTTCAGAAACCGGACTTGATTTGTCTAAGTTCAAGACTGCCAAGCATTTTGCATGCTGGTTGGGTTTTGCCCCTAATCGGAAAATAACAGGTGGAAAAGTGATTTCTTCCCATACACGTAAAAAAACAAATCCTTTGGCAAAAGTCATTCGTGATGCAGCAAATGCAGCGGGAAATAGCAAAAGCAGGCTTGGGGATTTCTTCAGGCATCTGGCATTTCGAAAAGGCAGAATAGTTGCCATTGGAGCTACTGCAAGAAAAATTGCGGTTATAATCTATAAGATGCTTATGGAAGGCAAACCATTCTGTTATGAATATGCTCAGGAAGAAACCCAACACTTAAAAAACAACAAACTAAAAAATATTATTAAAACGTTGAAAAAGTACAATATATCAAAAAGTGAACTGGAATTGGCAATGATATAGGTCATTATCAAATTCCGATAATACTTGGCTGCATTCTTACTGGAAAAATCCGGATAAGAATGATTTGCTCAAACTCAACATTTTAGTTATATGTGAGTTAAGGATTTTGATGCTGTTTTTTGTTTCGTGTCCCGAATTTTCGCATACGAGCCGTCAGGTTAACAACTATTTATTTTCGAATCTCTTGCATTTTGAAACCAGAACCAGGCACAATAATGAATGAGACAAATAAAAAGCGTGTTATCAAACTATCGTGTAGCGATTAATACCGCATGTGCAGTATTGAAGAAACATCAAAGTCACAGATCTCCGGTATCGCGTTATGGTTAAAATTTTTTTCTGGCAGAGGTTTTGCGATAAAGGCGCATAGAACATTTGATTTTCAATTAACCACGGCAGATACGCCATATGATTCTATCTTGTTATTCTACAATACTGTAACCGCTACGCGGTAGGAACAGGGATGTTGTGCGGTCATGTTTCTACAATACTATAACTGCGGTAACTGTGCCTTGGGAGATTATTCTTTTTACAATACCATATCTCCTACGGAGAAAGACAAAGCTGGTAGATTGGTGAATAACAGATATTTGTGAAAATCTTATTTAATTCAAAAAACCTTAGTCGTTTGAGATCAACAAAAAAACAAACCTTATTAAACAACATGAAATAAGGGAATAAGGTTAGGGATTGAGAAGGATAACCTCGGCTACTAAGTCCCCCGCGGATTTGAATCCGAACTTCAAATTAGATAACAAATTTATTGGCTCAATTTACCAATGATTCACTTTTGTAATTTTCTGATATTCAATATTCTGCAATTTATTATATATTAGGTTTTTTAAATAAAATAAGGCTTTCGCAAATATTTGTTATTCACTATGGTAGAAAGAATGATACCCCGGGGCACGCTTACCGGGCGGTTACATGTGTTCGCTCTTTATGAAACAAATTCCCGGGTTATCTGTAAAACCAATTCTCCGTTGGTGTTCAGCCTGGTTAACTTTTATAAAATAAGCAAATAAGCTTGGGAAAACTTATGCATTCCTTTTTATTAAAGTTAATTTACAAAATTTTATACTTATTCATTACTGGATAGT
>JAATGF010000025.1 GCA_015654795.1 Bacteroidales bacterium | reverse complement strand
TAATGCATAGCTAACGCATATTGCTATTTAATATATTATTAAAAACTTTTATGCAATAGCTATGCTTTAATTCTTCTTTTATCGTTATAAGTATCAGTATTACAACATTATAAACTCTAAATTATTTATGCAAACGAAAATTACAACATTCTGTCAATTCACAATTCCGGCACTACAACGATCCTGCGATCCCCCTCGTTTGCAACCGACTCTTTATACACAAATCATGATTTGCTTTCTATGTGAACAATTTGTTTTTTAAGGTCAGATAGCCTGCTCCGATCCATCGGAGGAATCCCTGGTTTAATACGTGTTTCTTTTAAATTTAGTGGATATACAAAGAGAATAAACATCAAATTATTGGATCAATCCGAATACAACAATGTCTTAAAAAACCTTAGTAGAAATGGAATAAATAATAGAGCCAAACCTTATTCCCTTCTTATTTATGAAGTTCTGTCAAAAAACCATCAACCCCAAAGAAGGTAATAAGGTTGTGGGTTGTGAGCGTTGGTTTTCTACTAAAGTAGCCCTAAAAAATAAGTTTAAAGAAAAGGCGATCAAGATTATTTTGGATACGGGATATATCAAATAGATATGTATAAAGAGTAGGTTTGCAACGAGGGGTTAGATGTCAGTCGTTTGCAACGATAATTATATCGCATAATATCATCAGAAGATACTGTTGGTTATTGTAAATGAGCGGCTAACATTACATTGGAAATTTAAAGCTGAGTTGCAAACTCAAAACCACAAGACCCTCCCCGAAAAAACGGGGTCCCGACTTTCGGGATTACAAACGAGGGGCATCGCACAGTCATGCAATAACATACAATTCGCTTTCTGCCGTTTCGCGGCATCTCACGGCACGTTGTTCACTTTTGATAGTTATTTTTTTTTAAAACCCTAATTTTGAGTTATAAATTAAGCGAACATCACCTCATTCGTATTTGCTTCGTATTTCCTTCATACCTGATTCGCTATTCCGTGATCCTGCTTTTCGATGTGCCATTTCTCGCCCCTAACCTATATCGGCAGCAGGTTATTGAAGAGTGTACGACAATCCCGAAGCTTCGGAATCCCTTTTTAATAAAAGAGGTCATCCTTTTTTGTAAATCAACAAAAATACAAACAAATACAACGCTAAGTGCCTATGTTTGAACTTTATTTAATGGTCCCGTTGGGGATCCCGCACGTGCGGGATCGGTAGAATAAATGCAAAATAATCATTTGTTGTTCCGTACAGGACAATACCAATTGTGAATTTTAACCTCTTTGTATTTGAAAATTTCGCTATTGATCATTTTCTTCTGCAGTTTTTTTAATTTATTGTATCGGGAACTATATATTACATAATGAAGACCTAATACTTAAGCTTCCTGCACTAAACTTTTAAATTGGGGTTTAACGATTTCCGGTTATCTGTTGCGTTTGCGCGATTTTTTTAAATGAAGTGTCCGGTAATGAACACTGAAATGTTAAGAACTGTACATTTTTGTACAACCTATTTTCAATTAAAATAAAGTCATATACATATTAATCAGTCATATGCAATTGATGGCATGACTCTTGTAATCCAATTGAAAGCCAACTGTGGGTCGGACTAAAAAAACCTGATTTTCACTGTAACGATTTAAGGAACTTGGCGTCTAATTATTTATAAATGTCCGGGAACGGGCAGTAATTGATAAAACTTAAAGAAAATGATACAGATTAGTAATCTGCATAAGTCGTATGTGATGGGCAGTAACAGCCTTCATGTTTTAAAAGGATTGGATCTGGAAATTGATGAAGGTGAGTTTGTATCCATTATGGGTTCATCAGGATCAGGGAAGTCGACTTTGTTGAATATTCTTGGAATTCTTGACGACTATGATCAGGGGAGTTATTACTTGGGCGGCAGGCTGATGCAGGGCATGAACGAAACCAAGGCTGCCATGACCCGCAATGAAATGATTGGTTTTATCTTTCAGTCATTTAACCTGATTTCGTTTAAAAATGCGATGGAAAATGTGGCTTTGCCGCTTTATTATCAGAAAGTCAGTCGTAAAAAACGTAATCTGATGGCACTCGAATACCTCGATCGGCTTGGATTAAAAGAGTGGGCACATCATTTGCCGAACGAGATGTCGGGCGGACAAAAACAACGCGTGGCAATAGCCCGTGCGCTGATTTCCAAACCTAAGATTATCCTTGCTGACGAACCTACGGGAGCACTCGATACTACCACCTCTTTTGAGGTCATGGATATTCTGAAAGAGATCAATGATCAGGGAAAGACAGTTATTCTTGTGACTCATGAACACGATATCGCTGCAATGACCAAAAAAATCATCAGGTTGAAAGATGGTGTGATTGAGGAGATTATTAAAAATGGAGATTTGCAGTTATTCAAAGACCGCGTACGAACCGAATAAAACCTGTTACCATGTTTGATGTAGATGTTTGGCAGGAGATATTCTCCACCATTAAAAAGAATAAACTACGGACCTTTCTTACAGGGTTTTCTGTGGCCTGGGGCATTTTTATGCTTATGATTCTTCTGGGATCGGGAAATGGCCTTCAAAACGGTGTTAAAGAGCAATTTGCCGATAATTCCGTAAATATTATGTGGATGTGGACCGGCGAAACGTCAATACCTTATCATGGACTAAAAGAGGGGCGCACCATCAAATTCAAGAATGATGATTACACTTTTCTTAAGGATAAGGAAAAGAGTCCGGATATTGACGATGTTTCATCGCGGTTTTATTTGCCCGGAAATATCATGTACACTTATAAAAATGAATATGGTTCATTTGAAACTTCCTCGTGTCATCCGTCTTTAGAATGGATGGAGAAAGTGAAGGTTGTGTCGGGCCGCTTTATCAATGATCTTGATATGACTGATTTTCGGAAAGTAATCGTTATCGGCGACAATGTTCGGAAAGCGTTATTTAAAGATGAGGATCCGATGGGTAAGTATATAAAGTTGAATAATGTTCCTTTTAAAGTTGTAGGAGTCTCCTTTGACAAAAAAAGACAGAATGAGAGAACTGCCTATATTCCGGTTACCACGGCACAACGTATTTTTAATGGGGCAGACAGGGTTCACACTTTTGCGTTAACGACAAGGATGGTGAAAACAGTTGAAGAAGCTGAAGCGATCACTGAAAGGGTGAGACAAAATATGGCCCTGCGACATAATTTCGATCCAAAAGATAAACGGGCAATGGGTTCTTTCAATATGCTGACAGAATATATCCGTACAATGAAAATATTTCAGGCCATAAAGATCTTTGTATGGATTATTGGAATTGGTACACTCATCGCAGGAATCGTTGGTGTAAGCAATATCATGTTGATTCTGGTCAAAGAGCGTACACGGGAAATTGGAATCCGTAAGGCACTTGGCGCATCTCCATCTTCAGTAATTGGTCTTATCCTTCTCGAATCTGTCCTGATAACGACAGTAGCTGGTTATATTGGATTACTGTTTGGAGTGAGCATTATGGAGACTATTAATTATTTTTTGGAGCAGATGTTTGCTTCCGGCGGTGGAGATGGAATGTTCTTCCGCAATCCTACAGTTGACTTTTTCACGGCTATTGTCTCAACCCTTATTTTGATTATTTCAGGTGCAATTGCAGGTTATTTACCTGCGCGTAAAGCTGCTACTGTAAAGCCAATAGAGGCGTTGCGCGATGAGTAATCAATGATCATTTGATTTTCTGAATTAATCGATTTTACAAAATCGGATTAGAAACCTAAAAAATAGAATGCGATGTTTGATATCGACAGGTGGAATGAAATTTGGAGCGCCCTGGCAAAGAATAAAATCAGGAGTTTGCTTACAGCGTTTGGGGTATTTTGGGGTATCTTCATGCTTATTGTTATGGCGGGAGCTGGTAAAGGTCTTGAAAATGGAATAGTTGAAGGTGTTTCAAAATTTGCCACAAATTCAGCATTTCTCTGGACCGAGCGCACCAGCGAACCATATAAAGGGTTTAAACGTGGCCGATACTGGAATATGGAGGCTGAAGATCTTCAGTACATAAAAAATAATGTTCCGGAACTGGATTTACTTACAGCGAAGAATTTTGGCGGCCGTGGTAACAGCGGACCCAATGTAATCAGGGGAAATAAAAACGGTGCGTTCAATATAAAGGGCGATTATCCGGAATATGTTAAAATAGATCCGTGTACTGTATTGAAAGGTCGCTGGATCAATGAAATTGATATTCGCGACAAACGAAAAGTGTGTGTAATCGGAGAGAAGGTATTTGAGCAGATGTTCGATCCTAAAGATAATCCCATTGGACAGTATCTTAAAATCGCCGGCGTCTATTATCAGGTTGTGGGATTGATTAAGCCCGAAACGAGGATTAACATTAATGGACGTACTGAAGAATCTGTTTCTTTGCCATTTACGACGATGTTGCAAACTTATAATATGGGTAATCAGGTGCATTTTTTGGCCATCACAGCAAAAAAAGGTATTCCCGTAAGTGTAGTTGAAGAAAAAGTAAAGACGTTTATTAAAAAGAAACATTCGATTGCCCCCACAGATGAACAGGCATTGAGTAGCGTAAACATTGAGAAGGAGTTTCAACAGATGAATGGTCTGTTTCTCGGGATTCAAATCTTAACCTGGATTGTTGGGGTAGGGACACTGCTTGCAGGAGTCATCGGGGTCAGTAATATCATGCTTGTAATTATCAAAGAGCGAACCAAGGAGATAGGAGTTCAGCGGGCAATTGGGGCCACGCCACGTACGATCATCTCGCAGATCATGCTTGAGAGCGTTGCTTTAACTACCATCGCCGGGTATATCGGATTATCACTTGGGGTAGGATTACTCGAATTGGTCAGCAGGGTATTGGAAAATTCGGCAGGGAAAACTGATGACAATGTGTTTTTTACGCATCCTGAAGTGAGTCTTACCGTGGCAATTTCGGCACTTGTAGTATTGATTATTGCGGGACTGTTTGCTGGTATGATTCCCGCAACCAGGGCCATCAAAATTAAACCGATAGATGCATTAAGAGAAGAATAAGATATTGAAAATTAACAAATTAATAGAATAATAGAATTATCATGAAAAAGATTTTTAAAATTTTCGGGCTTACCTTACTTGTGGTTGTGTTCGTTGGAACATTTGTATTCCTTTATAAGAAATCGCAGGCAAAGCCAGAGGTATTCGAGATTCAGAAGGCTACGGTTACCAATATTGTGAAGAAAACTGTTGCAACAGGTTCGGTCATTCCACGTAAAGAGATTGAAATTAAGCCTCAGGTTTCAGGAATTGTTGAGGAGATCTTTATCGAGGCCGGACAAAAGATCAAGCAAGGCGATGTCCTTGCAAGGGTCAAGATTATTCCTGATATGGTTAATCTTAATGCCGCCGAATCACGTGTAAATCGTGCGAAATTAACGCTGGATGATGCACGCATCGATTTTGACAGGCTTTCGGCACTTTTTGCAAAACAAGTGATTTCGAAAGAGGAGATGCAGAAGGCAAAGCTGACGTTTAATTCTGCAAAAGAAGAGTCGGAGGCTGCTGAAAATAACCTTGAACTGATTAGGAAGGGGGTCACAAAAAATTCAGCAACAACAACTAATACCTTGATTCGTTCGACCATCGAAGGAATGGTACTTGATGTACCGGTCAAAGAGGGATTTTCAGTAATTCAGGCCAATACTTTTAATGCAGGAACTACAATAGCAATTATCGCCGATATGAGCGATATGATTTTCCAGGGAAAGGTTGACGAAACTGAAGTTGGGAAAATTAAAGAAGGGATGAATATTGAATTAACTATCGGTGCAATTGAAACTGAAAAATTCAATGCCGTATTAAAATATATTGCGCCTAAAGGTTTGGTTGAGAATGGTGCTATTCAGTTTGATATTAAGGCGGATGTAAAATTGAAGGACGGACAGTTTATACGTTCAGGATATAGTGCAAATGCAAATATTGTACTCGACAAGCGCGACAGTGTGCTGGCCATTCCCGAAGGATTACTCAAGTTCGAAAAAGATTCTGCATTTGTTGAAGTGGAGTCGCTCCCGCAAAAATTCGAAAAGAAATTTGTTAAAACAGGCATTTCGGACGGAATTAATATTGAAATCATCTCCGGGATTACAAAAACAGATCGGATAAAAGGATTACTGGTTGACCCGAAGAAGAAAGAGGGCGAAAAAAAATCATAAAACAATAAAATAACAGCAAAACGTTTAATAATTTAGCAAACTCGCTGTAACTTAAAAATTTCACCTATGATACGGACTATATTTACGATTACCTACCTACTGTTTGTGGCGCTTTTTGCCTCCCTTCATGCGCAGGAGGTATGGAGCCTCGAAAAATGCATCAACTATGCACTGGACAATAATATTAAAATAAAGCAGGGCGTAATATCGACTGAATATCAACAGAATCAGTTAAAGCAAATGAAGTCTTCACGGTTACCTAACCTGACGGGACAGTTGTCGCAGAATCTGAATTTTGGACGGTCGCTTACCTACGATAATACTTATAAAGATATTAACTCGGCCGAAACGGACCTTGGATTAGGAACAAATGTCCCTGTTTTTCAAGGATTTCAGATTACGAATAACATTGCGAAGCTCAAGTTGGATCTTCAGGCCAGCATCGAAGATCTCTCAAAAGCCAAGAGTGATATTTCAGTAAATATTGCATCGACTTTTCTCGAGATACTTTTTGCTAAAGATCTCGTTAAAGTATCAGAAGATCAACTTGCTGTTACCAATCTTCAGATCGAACAAATTAATGAAAAAGTTGAGGCAGGTAGTCTTGCCCGGGGAAGTCTGCTTGAGATTGAAGCGCAGGCCGCCGGAGAGGAGTTGAACCTTGTGAATGCCAAAAACCAGCTTCAGATAGCAAAACTTAATCTGACTCAGTTGCTTGAACTGCCTTCGAGCGATAGTTTTGATGTACAAGTTCCTGCGCTTCCCGAAATTAATGCTGCCGCATCCATCGTTTCTTCCGGCGAAGTTTATAAATCAGCGCTGCTGACCAGACCCGAAATCAAAGGTGCAGACTTACGTTATCAAAGTTCGCAATACCAATTAAAAATGGCGAAGGGTGCACTTTATCCAACAATTAGTCTTTATGCAAATATTTACGATTCATATAACAATAAATACACCGATATTAATGGTACCGAAATTGCTTTGTCCGATCAGTTAAGAAATAATCAGCGAAAAAGTGTTGGTGCTCAGATGAACATCCCGATTTTTAACCGATTCTCGAATAAGATTCAGATCGACAATGCCAGACTCCAGGTTTTAAATTACGAGCTTGAACTTGAAAATAGCAAGAAATTGCTCCGTTCCGATATCGAAACTGCTCAGACTACTGCTATTGCGGCGTTTAATAGATTTATTTCCAATCAGAAAGCAGTTTCTTCAATGAAGGAAGCTTTTCGTTATTCGGAAGAAAAATTTGGGGTTGGGCTTGTGAATGCTGTAGAGTATAATACCGCCAAAACTAAACTGGCAAAATCGGAGTCAGACTTACTTCAGGCAAAATACGAATTTATCTTCCGCACGAAGATTCTCGATTTCTATCGCGGTCTTCCGTTGACGCTTTAATTTTTTGTTTCTTTATATATAGCGAGAAGGCTGCGGATTTATTCGCAGCTTTTTTTATTCAGAATCACATCGGAAAGTTCTATCTTTGAAAGATGAAAATAAATAGCTATGAATGATACTTTTTACGGTTTTTCAGCAAAAACGCTGCAGGGGAAAGAAATAAGCATGGCTAATTTCAAAGGCAAAGTAGTTGTAGTTGTGAATACTGCGAGCAAATGTGGATTCACACCTCAATATGCGGGGTTGGAGGAATTGAACCGAAAGTACTGCGATAAAGGTTTGGTGATTTTAGGATTTCCATGTAATCAGTTCGGGAACCAGGAGCCCGGAAGTTCAAAAGAAATTTCAGAAGGATGCCTTATCAATTACGGTGTAAGCTTTCAGATGTTCGAAAAGATAGAAGTAAATGGTACAAGGGCACATCCGTTATACGTTTTCCTTAAAAAACATTTAACGGGGTTTTTAGGCGGCAGGATTAAATGGAACTTCACCAAGTTTGTAATCGATCGCAATGGAAAACCCGTTAAGCGATTTGCCCCAATAACCAAACCCGAAAATATGGAAAAATACCTTTTGAAGTTACTTTAAAAATCTTCCTTTAAGCATATAATCAGCGGCTTACGTCCGGTAAATTAAACCGTCTCCTTTTTTAAGCCTTCCTTTCAGGTTGAATTTTCTATCCTGCAATCAATACCAATATTGGGAGTAAGTTTGCGGTTCACTATTCGATAAATATCTGTAAATAATAAATAATATTCCAGCTGACACCATTGTTGTCACTTTACAAAAATAAGTTTGAATTTTATTGAGGTTTTCGATTAAACAAATTTTTTAAAAATAAACAAAATGAATCCGCTTGACATTTTTCAGAAAGAGGCGCCGGAAATTGCAATGGCTTTTGATGGATTGATAGAAGCATTAAAAAGCACAACAGGTTTAGATGCCAAAACCAAACAATTAGTTTACATCGGAATAAAGTCTTCGATGGGCGATACAACAGCCATTTATTATCACGTGGCGATGGCAAAGAAACTTGGAGCCACAAGAGCGGAAATCCGGGACACTATTTTAATAACACTATCCGTTTGCGGATTAAAAGGAGTTGCAAGTTGTTTGCCTGTGGCATTAGATGTTTATGACAAAACAGAATAAGAGCCGAGCCTATGGCAAGTGATTTATCAAACCGCATTAACGAAAAGAAGATTCCACAGTTATTTTCTTTGCAAAGAATCTTTGATAAACGAGGTATGAATCAAACATGAATCAAACATGAACCAAACATAGAGCAGGTATAGAGCAAATACGAGGGAAATATGGAGCAAACACCCATCCGGGCTGTTTGTTTCAACTATGATAGATATGTGTTAAAAGTGTACTGTACTTCATCTGGACATAATTTGTTTTTTTAAAGGTCAGATGGAATCGAAGATCAGCAAAGCTAATCCGCAACCGCGGTAAAAAGCACCATGCCCTTATGTTTCGACGGCACTGTAACCGGTAACTGTGCCTTGGGAGGTTATTCTTTTTACAATACCTTATCTCCTACGGAGAAGGACAAGATTGGTAGATTGGTGAATAACAGATATTTGTGAAAACCTTATTTTATTCAAAAAACCTCTTAGGAATTGTCATGAATTAACATACCTGCATATACTTTCGTAGCAGCTCACAACTAAGCTTTTACGAATAGGTATTGAGCACTTTATCTGTTGATAATTTCTTAGTCGTTTGATATCAACAAAAAAACCAAACCTTATTAAACAACATGAAATAAGGTGAATAAGGTTAGGGATTGAGAAGGATAACCCTTGCTACTAAGGTTAAAGAGATTCAGAAACTAAGGTATTTCCGGCAGGAAAAGGTTCGCGCAAAGGTACAGAGATATAAAGCGCGGCAAAACCCTTATTTACCTTTTCCCCAACGACTAAGGTTAAGAGAATCAGATAATAAGGTTTTTCTGGTCGGAAAAGGTTCGCGCAAAGGTACAGAGATACAAAGCGCAGCAAAAACCCTTATTTACCTTTTCCCCAACCTTAGTAACAAACGGCAATACCCTATGTTCCCCAACCTTATTCGCTTATTTTATAAAGATTAACCAGGCTGAACACCAACGGAAAATTGGTTTTACAGATAACCCGGGAATTTGTTTCGCAAAGAGCCAACACCTGTAACCTCTACGCGGTAAGAATGGGTCTCCTGTGATCGTGTTTCTACGATACCGTAACCGCTACGCGGCAACTGTGTCTTGGGGTGTCTCGTTCTTTTGAGACAAGCTTATGGTCAGGATTTGACTTCTCCCGCTCATGACTTGATATCCCATATCGCTCATCTACTAACTTTTAAAAATATCCACCTGCGCCATTCGTCATTAAACCATAGTTTAGAATCAATATGTATTACAAAAATGACAGGCAACGCAATCTTTTTTCATGTCAGTTACTCTAAATCATAGTGAACATAACGACTCATTGAATCTCTTATTTTAACATTCTGTGTTAAAGAATAATAACTATTGTTAAAAAATAATATAAATGTTTTTATAATCATATTAATTTTTTAATCATATTATATTATTGCTCATTATCAATGACGCATTCGCATGATTATCAGAAACAAATGAAAGAACGAACTAAATTATGAACAGAAAACATTAAAATAAGATCAGATCGTATTACAAAAGAAATTTATTCCTCGTTACATTTGACAGAGAATTAGTTTAAAATAAACTTAAACCACGAGACATCTAACTATTAAATCGTTGTTTTTCAGCTGTAATATTGTACTATAGATTAACCTGAGCCTTTCTAATAAATTATTGATTATTAATCAAATCGTTAATTAATTCTTTAATTTCTAATCTTAAGTTTATGTATTTATGAAACAAATTAGACTTGGTTTTTCGCCAGAAAGGGAATGGGCAGGAAAATTCCTCTCCATGGCTCTTTTAATGGTTATGTTTACAGGGATGGCTTTTGCACAACAAAAGACCATCAGCGGTAAAGTAACTGATGAGACTGGTGCTCCTGTTCCGGGAGCAACAGTAATTGTAAAAGGAACGACAACAGGTACTGTCAGTGATTTTGACGGTAAATATTCTATTAATGTTCCTTCTACTGCTAAAGTCCTGGATTTTTCTTTTGTCGGAATGAAAACTCAGGAGGTTGTTATTGGCAACCAGACTAACATTTCTGTAAAACTGATTTCTGAAGTCATCGGTATTGACGAGGTGGTTGCAATCGGTTATGGTGTTCAGAAAAAGAAATTGAATACGGGCGCAACTATTCAGGTTAGCGGAGATAATCTGCAAAAACTGAGTACCACCAATGCCTTAACTGCTTTGCAGAGTCAATCTCCGGGCGTTGAAATCACACAGAGTTCCGGCCAGCCAGGAGAAGGCTTCAAGGTAACTATCCGAGGTTTGGGTACTATCGGTACATCAGCTCCTCTTTATGTAATAGATGGTGTAGCCGGCGGAGATATCAATGCGTTTAATACTGCTGATATTGAATCTATTGACGTATTGAAGGATGCAGCTTCTGCTGCAATTTACGGCGCCCGGGCTGCCAACGGTGTCGTTTTAGTAACAACAAAAAAAGGGAAGGCCGGAAGACTTCAGCTGACTTATGACGGTTACTATGGAGTGCAGTATGCGGCAAGAATGCCAAGTTTGCTGAATGCCAAAGAATATATGTCAATGATGGATGAGACTCGTTTCAATGAAGCGAATCCAACTTATGACTGGGCTAACATTCTTCCTACACCTCTCTATAATTCGATTATGGATGGTTCATGGCAAGGAACAAACTGGATGAAAGAGGCTTATAATGAAGCTGCTCCAACCCAAAATCACGCAGTTAATTTGTCAGGTGGTAACGATCAGTCTAAGTTTGCATTAGGTTTTTCTTATACTTCGCAGGAAGGTATTTTAGGAAAGCCGGTTCAATCTCAATACGATCGGTATACTGCTCGTATCAATTCTGACCATGTGTTATTAAAAGTGAAAGACTTTGATGCAATTAAGATTGGTGAAACTTTGAACTTTAACTATAACACCAAGTCGGGAGTTGCTATTGGTGATATCTATTGGAATTCCATTCATAATCTTCTGGTTGGCAATCCGTTGCTTCCTGCTTATGATGCCGAAGGTAACTTTTATGATTATGACGACAAAGTGGCTAATGGCTGGAACTTTGATGGTAATACCGGTAACCCGCTTGCCGCAACTGCGCTTTCAAGCCAGGGCCTGAACCTCTCCAAGAATTACGGGCTTCAGTCGAGTGCTTATTTGGAAATCCAACCCATCAAAGATTTGGTTTTCAGATCTCAGTTTGGTTTTAAGATGTCTGCATCAAGCTATCGTTCGTATGATGGAATCCGCCACTTGTCCAACAATACAAATGTCACAATGGATAATGTGAGTCAGAGTGCCGGTTCCGGG
>JAATGF010000179.1 GCA_015654795.1 Bacteroidales bacterium | reverse complement strand
TTAAATTGAGAGGCGATCAGAGGCCATGATAGCCAACGAAAGAATTAACAGAAAGAACGAGACAATTGACTTTTAATGATAAATTAAAACCTCTTCCCCAAAGCACCAAAGAGAAGATCGTTTGTTTCAATTTATAACTTTCCCATAAAACGATCACCGGAGAAAGGAACCCGATTCTGATATGACGAAGGTATGAAGTTGGTATGAACCAAATATGACGGAAGCGGGGCGCCTTAATCGATAGGGTAAAGGTAGTGAGGATCGGGATAAGAACTATTAAATCAATGTGAGAGAAGGCCAGAGAAGACGGGAGAAATCGAAACGGTTAACCGAAATAACCAGGTAATTGACTTTTATTCGATTGAAGTCCTGTTATTGAAGACCATGCCGTAGACACCAAATAAGGGTAGAATGAGAATTTAGAGAAAGATATTTCGTCCCGTATACGGGACGAAACCTTGAATTTCAATCCATTTTCTATCTATATCAAATCCCTCACGGGATTTTTAATAAGAAAAATTCATTTCCCCCAACTTTTCAGCTTGATTCCAAATGGAACTGTCGAATCATCAAATTGCCACATTTACAAATTACCAAACTTTCACCCAACAAAAAAGGAGCCCAATGAGCTCCTTTTCTTATCTGAAAATTTATTTCGCCTAACTTTTCAAATTACTTTACCTTATTAACAATTGCGCTGAATGCAGCGGGATTGTTCATCGCTAAATCGGCAAGAACCTTGCGGTTGATTTCGATATCGGCGGTTTTCAATTTACCCATAAATTGGGAGTAAGACAGACCTTCTGTGCGAACAGCTGCGTTGATACGCTGAATCCATAATGCACGGAACAACCTTTTTTTACTTTTTCTGTCACGGTACGCATACCCTAATCCTTTTTCGTATGTGTTTTTGGCAACCGTCCAGACATTTTTACGTGAACCAAAGTATCCTCTGGTAAGTAGCAAAAGCTTCTTTCTCCGCGCTTTCGATGCTACATGATTTACTGATCTTGGCATTTTTTTTGTTTTAGAACAATGGCGTTCCCGGTTAAAGGAATCTTTATGAGCTCATTATTCGGTTAAACCTAATTCTATTTTATTAAAAGAGAAACATTATCTCATTGCAAGGAGCCTCTGGACATGATGAGTGTCGACTTTGGCTACCAAACCCCAATAAGTGAGGTTACGTTTGCGTTTTGTGCTTTTCTTGGTCAAAATATGACTTTTATAAGCATGTTTCCTTTTAATTAACCCTGATCCGGTCAGCTTGAAACGTTTCTTAGCCCCGGCATTCGATTTCATTTTAGGCATTCCTGTCTAAGTATTAAATTATTTTTTCTTTTTAGGCGAAATAAATATTGTCATTCTCTTTCCTTCGAGTTTCGGAAGCTGTTCAACTTTTCCAACTTCTTCCAACGCATTGGCGAAGCGGAGCAGCAAAATTTCTCCTTGCTCGTTATATAAGATCGACCGTCCTTTAAAAAACACGTAGGCCTTAACTTTAGCGCCTTCCTGAAGAAACCGCTCTGCATGTTTTAACTTAAAGTTGTAGTCATGGTCATCTGTATTAGGACCAAAACGAATCTCCTTCACGATGATTTTGGAAGCTTTGGCTTTCAATTCCTTTTGCTTCTTCTTCTGTTCGTAAAGAAATTTCTGAAAATCGGTAATTCTGCAAACAGGGGGCTCGGCATTTGGTGAAATTTCAACAAGATCAAGCTCCAATTCGTCAGCTTTGCGAAGTGCATCCTGAATTCTGAAAACTCCGGGGACTTCGATATTCTCTCCCACTAATCGGACTTCAGCAACACGAATCTGATGATTAATCCTGAATGGTGATTTCTCTTCTTCTCTTGGACCTCTCGGCCCATTGCCTCTAATAACTGCTATGGCTGTATCCTCCTATATTTTAATTAAATAACGCTATTTATATGCTTCCGCCAACTGATCGCTGACCTCTTTGCCGATGAACTCAGCAAACGAATCTACCGACATGGATCCCTGATCTCCTTCACCCTGACGTCGCACCGATACTGTGTTGCCTTCAAATTCTTTTTCGCCGACAATCAACAAGTATGGAATGTGTTTCATCTCATTGTCCCTGATTTTTCTGCCGATTTTTTCATTGCGGTCGTCAATTCCGGCGCGAATATCGGAATTATTTAATTGATTTGAAACTTTTTGAGCATAATCGTTGTACTTTTCGCTGATTGGTAATATTACAACCTGATCGGGAGTAAGCCATAACGGGAATTTCCCGGCGGTATGTTCGATAAGTACAGCGACGAAACGTTCCATTGAACCGAATGGTGCACGGTGAATCATAACGGGACGATGACGTTTATCATCAGCCCCAATATATTCAAGACCAAAACGTTCCGGAAGATTATAGTCTACCTGAATCGTTCCAAGCTGCCAACTCCGACCCAACGCATCCTTGATCATAAAGTCAAGTTTTGGTCCGTAAAAAGCAGCTTCACCTAATTCAGTTTTGGTTTTCAATCCTTTTTCGTTGCAAGCCTCAATAATTGCAGACTCAGCCTTTTCCCAGTTTTCATCCGAACCAATATATTTCTCCTTGTTTTTAGGATCACGCAAAGAAATCTGCGCAGCGTAATTTTTAAAATCAAGTACTTTAAATATGATAAAGATGATATCGATTACTTTAAGGAACTCCTCTTTCAGCTGATCGGGACGACAGAAAATATGCGCATCATCTTGTGTAAAGCTCCGAACACGCGTCAAACCATGCAATTCGCCGCTTTGTTCATAACGATAAACGGTTCCGAATTCGGCCATACGAACTGGTAAATCTTTGTATGAGCGAGGTTTAAACTTGTAGATCTCGCAGTGATGAGGGCAGTTCATCGGCTTCAGCATGTATTCCTCCCCTTCATTGGGGGTATGAATTGGCTGAAACGAATCTTTCCCGTATTTCTGAAAATGCCCCGATGTTTTGTATAATCCGACATCACCGATATGAGGAGTGATCACCTGTTCGTAACCAAACTTTTTCTGTACTTTCTTCAAAAATTTCTCCAGTTGCTCGCGTAAAATTGCCCCTTTTGGTAACCAAAGTGGTAATCCCAGACCAACGGCAGCTGAAAAAGTGAACAATTCCATCTCTTTCCCAATTTTGCGATGGTCTCTCTTCTTCGCTTCTTCAAGGAGGACAAGGTACTCGTCAAGTAATTTTTGTTTAGGGAACGTAATTCCATAAACCCTTGTGAGCATTTTATTCTTATCGTTTCCGCGCCAGTAAGCACCGGCAATATTGGTCAGCTTGACCGCTTTGATAAAACCCATGTTTGGCAAATGCGGACCACGGCACAGATCAGTGAAATTTCCTTGTTTATAGAGCGTTATCGTACCGTCCTGAAGATCATTAATCAGTTCAAGTTTATATTGATCTCCTTTTTCGGTAAATAACTTTAAAGCATCAGCTTTCGAGATTTCACTTCTGAATATTTCCTCTTTAGTCCGTGCCAGCTCAATCATTTTTTGCTCAAAGGCAGCCAGATCCTTGTCGCTCAACACTTTTCCTTTCGGGAGGTCGATATCGTAGTAAAATCCATTGTCAACTGTTGGTCCTATTCCAAACTTAGTCCCCGGATAGAAAAATTCGATGGCCTCTGCCATCAGGTGAGCAGATGAATGCCAGAAAGTTTCGCGTCCCTGCAAATCATCCCACAAGTAAAGTTTTATAGAAGCATCCGTATCAACGGGGCGCGTAAGATCTCTTACCTCGCCATTGACGGATATCGCTAAAACCTCTTTTGCCAACCGACTGCTGATCGCTTCCGCGATTCCGAGTCCTGTTATCCCCTTATCAAATTCCTTTACAGAGTTATCCGGAAGTGTGATTTTTATCATTACTTATTTTTTTCGAAGGTGCAAAATTAGTTATTCTCCGCCTGTTCTTCAAAATTATCGGCAAGTTTAATGCATGATTTTTTGGCCTCTTCCAAATAATTTTCGTTCAGCGTTCTATTTTTTTAATATTTTTGAGGTGGAAAAACGGAATATATATCGACATTATGCGCAAAATTTCTTTAGTATTATTTTTTATTTCAGTCTGTTATATTACAATACAGGCACAACAAATCACGCTGGATGATCTGTTTGTAACGAGAAGCTTTCAACAATCGACGGTCGACGGTTTAGCATCCACCAACGACGGGCTAAATTATACGACGCTCGAAAACAATGGTCAGCAAATTGTGAAGTACAGTTACAAAACAGGTGAAAAGGTAAACCTTGTACTCGATATTCAGACCCTAAAAAATGATTCGCTTAAGTCGATCAGGGAATACACCTTCAGTAACGACGAATCGAAGGTACTGCTCTTAACCGACCGAAAACCCATTTACCGCAGGTCTTTTACTGCCGTTTATTTTGTTTATAACTTTGTGACAAAAGAGCTCACAAGATTATCAACCGGAAGACAGCAGGTTGCCACCTTTTCGCCTGATGGTGAGCGGATCGCATTTGTCCGTAATAATAACCTGTTTGTAAAAAGCCTCCGTTTTAATACTGAACGTCAGATGACAACAGATGGAGAATTTAATAAAATCATCAATGGAATTCCCGACTGGGTATACGAAGAGGAATTTGAATTCAACCGTGCTTTCGAATGGTCTCCCGACAGCAAACAAGTGTCTTACATCAAATTTGATGAAGAGCAAGTGCCAACTTTCAGTATCCCGATGTATAAGGGTTTGAATCCTGTTCACGAGGAAAACAGCGTGTACCCGGGCGAATACAAGTTTAAATATCCAAAGGCCGGCGAAAAGAATTCAAAAGTAAGTGTATGGGTATATGATATTAAAGCCGGACAAAATATCAAAATGGATACCGGTAATGAAACCGATATTTACATTCCGAAAATTTGTTGGACCTATACCGGAAAGAATCTTGGAATTCTGAAAATGAATCGTTTGCAAAACCGACTTGAATTGTTATTTGCCAATTCTTACACAGGCGACACACGCTTAATCTTTACCGAAAAAAATAAAAGATATATTGAAACCGATTTCCTGGATAATTTTCAGTTTTTGCCCGATGATAAAAGCTTTGTTATTCTGAGCGAACAGGATGGATTCAAACATCTTTACTTATACGATATTGGTGGCGTAAAAATTCGTCAGCTTACAGCCGGCAAATTCGACGTACTCAAATTTTACGGGTTTGATCCTGCAGCCAAAATGTTCTATTACCAGGCAGCGGCAGTGTCACCTTTGCAACGCGAGGTTTATGGAGTGAGCATTGATTTAAAGAAAAAAGTAACCCTTTCAACACAAAAAGGGAGCAATAATGCCGATTTCAGCACTGGATTTAAATATTTCATCAACGAATATTCGAATGCGACTACCCCATTAGTGGTAACGCTTCACGAGATTTCCGGGAAACAGATCCGGGTTCTGGAAGACAACAAAGCATTAAAATCGAAAATCGCCGAAAAGAAAATCCCTCAGAAAGAGTTTTTCACGTTTAAAACCAAAGAGGGAATTGAACTTAACGGATGGATGATCAAACCACTGAATTTCAATCAGAACACTAAATATTCTGTTGTAATGACTCAATACAGCGGACCAAATTCGCAGGAAGTACTCGACAACTATAAGGTTGGCTGGGAAAACTATCTTGCAGCAAATGGTTATCTTGCCGTTTGTGTCGATCCAAGAGGAACAGGCGCGAGAGGTGAAGATTTCCGCAAATGTACCTATGGCCAGTTAGGAAAATACGAATCTGATGACCAGATCGAGGCTGCCAAATACCTTGCCAGTCTTCCATATGTTGATGGTAAAAACATTGCGATATGGGGATGGAGTTACGGCGGATTTATGTCAGCGATGTGTCTTGCCAAAGGCGGCGAGGTTTTTAAAGCAGGAATTTCAGTAGCTCCCGTAACAAATCAACGTTTCTACGACACAGTTTACAGTGAACGTTATATGGGTTTGCCGGGGCAGAACCCCGAAGGTTATGACGAAAACTCGCCCATCACCCTTGCCAAAGGGATCAAAGGAAAATTATTGCTCGTTCATGGTACAGCCGACGATAATGTTCATTATCAAAACACACTTGAATTTGCAGAAGCAATGGTTCAGGCAGGCGTTCAATTTCAGATGATGTCGTATGTGAACCGGAATCACGGTATCAGGGGCGGTAATACGACAATGCACCTTTACACAATGTTTGACAATTTCTTGAAAGATAATCTTCAATAGGAGTAACAGTTCTATATCTCTGTATGTCAGACAATGGAGTGTGATAAATATAAGTTGTGAAATAATTAATCAAACCCTTTGGGGAATGTGAAATTCCGTCTATATTTGCAACACTTTTTCAGGCCCAGATGGTGAAATTGGTAGACACGCTAGTTTCAGGGACTAGTGACCGCAAGGTTGTGCAAGTTCGAGTCTTGTTCTGGGCACCAGAATGAAATCAAATTACATCAAAAGCACTTAAATCCATTGATTTAGGTGCTTTTGTTTTTAACGAAAATTCCAAAAAACTTCATAAATAGGGATCAAGTCGAAAAGTTGAAGGATTTGACCTATCCTAAAATTTATTTACAGTTTTTTTATCATTAAAAGTCAATTGCCCGGTTATTTCGGTTAAATCTTTCGATTTCTCCCGCCTTCTCTGGCCTTCTCTCACATTGATTTATTAGTTCTTATCCCAATCCTCAGTACCTTTATCGTATCGATAAAGGCACTCCTCTTCCTTCGTACCTGGTCCGTATCAACTCCGTACCTTCCTCGTACCAAATTCGGATTCCTTTTTCCGGTGATCGTTTTATGGGAAGGTTATAAATTGAAACAAACGACCTTCTCTTTGGGGAAGAAGAGGTTTTAATTTATCATTAAAAGTCAATTGTCTGGTTATTTTGGTTATCTTCGCCAAGAGGCTACATCAGCCTAACTTTCTTCAGTTAAGCAGTGAAGGTATATCCAGACAAAGCATAAAAATCCTAATCATAAGATATTGCTAACATCTGTCGAACTTAATTTAGATAAAGATAAAATTTCAGCAACAATGTTTATGTGCGGATAATAAATCGTATGGATCGTCATAACTAAAATAATTGACTGGTAACTAATATTTTAGAGATACAGGTTTCCGTGATTTCAAACTAATAAATAATTTGTTATTTTACTGAAATTCAAATAAATAACTAATTATTGAACAAACTATTTTCATAGAAGATTATCAATAAAATAAAATCTTTATTTTATGATTTGTAAGGCAGAAACATTATTTTTACAAAAAAAATTTGACAGATGTAAGATATATTTGCCCAAATTTAACAAAAGAGATCTAAATTTTATCAGATTGATAAATAAATTGTACATAGACCGAAAAATTTAATAGTTTTTGAAAAATAATATATTTACAACTAAAAAATTTATTTATGGAAACTGCGACTACTCAGAAATATTCAGTTCAACTAAGTTTCGAAGAAATTCGGCTACCCCCTTTTGATGATATTTTAATATTAGGGAAAAAATGCCCACATGGAAAAATTGGAGTCTCAAAATCTTTTGAATTTTTAGTTCCTAATGAATTTGATGTTTTTGAAATTGATGGCGATCCTATTGTTGATGTTATTTTCATTAACAAAAGAATATTGAAGAAAATGAATAAGGATACGATTATCAATATTCTTAAAGAAAAAGTATTTCCCTTTGTTTCTGAATGTGAGATATTAAAAGTTGATTTTAAATTGAGAATATTCTATAATTCAATAGAAGGAGATTTCTGATGGAAATAAAAAATTTTATCACCAATAAATATCCTGTTGTGCATTATTTCTCAGGAGTTAATGCAATTGAAGATATAATATTAAAAAATGAATATACAGTAGTTGTTGATGATAATAATAAATTCCAGGGAATCTTAACATCTTATGATCTCATTAAAAAACCACATAAAATTGTTGCTGATTGTTTAACCGAAACGGAACATATAACAAACAACGACAGCATTCCTTCCATAATCGATAAGTTTAATAAGTCTCATTGCCCTGCCTTGCCTTTATTCAGCGAAGACAATTTTATTGGGATACTGGAAAAAAGGAACATTATTGATGGATTAAGCATAAAGATTAACGAACTGCATAACAAATCATTGATATCGGAAAGACTAAAATATAACTTTCTTTCAAATCTCTCGCATGAAGTAAGAACCCCTTTGAATGCAATACTTGGATTTCTTGATATATTACTAAAATTAGATAAAGAAGAAATAAATATTGACAGGAAGGAATGTGAAAGCATAATCAAAAATAGTGCAGACAGATTTCTATTAATAATGAATGATTTAGTCGATTTATCGCTGATCAACGCTGGTCATAAACTTGATATTAAAATAAAAAATGTACAGATTGAAAACATTTTCTCAGATTTAAAAGAATATTTTGATACAATGTCAGGCGTTTTAAATAAACATATATCTATCAAATACTTAAATCCAGGCAATCCAAATGAAATATTCTCAGATGGGGAAAAGATCAAACACATACTTTATCACCTGATTGATAATGCCATAAAATTTTCGGATGATAATTCCAATATACTATACGGACATAAGATTAAGGATGATAATATCGTGTTTTACGTGAAAAATGACGGTTTGCCAATCCCTGAAGATAAAAGAGTGAAGATTTTTGAAGCATTTGAAAGGCAAGAAAATCTTAATAATGAATTGATCGCAGGTCTCGGCATTGGTTTGACTTTAGTAAAAAAATTGTCCGAATTATTAGGTGGGGAGGTTAATTTCATTTCTGATAAAACCCAAACAACATTCTTTTTTACTATTCCTTTAAATATAAAACAGCCGGTACAAGATAAGTAATGGAAATAAATAAATGTCGTCTTTTGCCAACATTGGATTTGTGTATTCCCGAAGCGCAACGCACTTTTAATAATGTACATCTGTCATAATTCGAACAAACAGCCCTGATGGGTTTGCTCCATATTTCCTTCGTGTTTGCTCTATACCTGCTCTATGTTTGCTCTATGCTTAGTCCATATCGAGTCTGGTATCAGGTACTATATCAGCATCGGATGACCTTTCAATGACGGCTAAGCCAATGACCCTTTTCAATGACTTTCAATGATCAATAACCTTAATGACCTTTTCAATGACGTCTTTATGACCAATGACGTGAAACAATGACGGCGAAGCCAATGACTTTTTTAATGACATTTATCAGTTATTTTATGGGGCCTGTCATATCTCCCGGAACAACCCATTCATCAAATTGCTGTTCTGTCAAAAGACCTAAAGATAAAGCAGCTTTTTTCAAACTTGTATTATCAGCATAGGCTTTTTTTGCAATTATTGCCGCATTTTCATACCCGATATGAGGGTTTAATGCGGTTACCAGCATCAATGAATTATTGAGATTCTCTTCTATCCGCCCTAAATTGGGTTCGATTCCGACAACGCAACGATCATTAAATGATTTACAGGCATCTGCAATAAGTGTAGCCGACTGCAATAGTGCATTTATCATAACCGGTTTAAAAACATTAAGCTCGAAGTGTCCGTTCGAACCTGCAAACGAAATAGTTGTGTCATTGCCTATAATCTGGGCACAAACCATTGTCATTGCCTCGGCCTGGGTAGGATTTACTTTGCCGGGCATTATGGAGGACCCTGGCTCGTTGGAAGGAATTGTTATTTCCCCAATTCCTGACCGCGGTCCCGAGACTAACATTCTTATGTCGTTTGCTATTTTCATTAAGCTAACAGCCAATTGCTTAATTGCCCCATGAGTTTCCACAATGGCATCGTTTGCAGCCAGCGATTCGAATTTGTTTTCAGCCGAAATAAAAGGCAGGTTGGTCAACTGCGAAATTGTAGCTGCAACCTCCCTTGCGTAACCCTCCGGAGTATTCAATCCTGTGCCAACAGCGCTTCCTCCCATTGCCAACTCCGAAAGATGGGGTAACGTATTTTTCAACGCATTTATTCCATGTTTAAGTTGTGATGCGTAGCCCGAGAATTCCTGACCAAGTGAAATAGGGGTTGCATCCATAAAATGAGTACGCCCAATTTTTACAATATTGGCCATTGCAATTGATTTTCGTGTCAACGTATTTAGCAGTACCTCTATTCCCGGAATGGTATATTCAACAATTTTTCGGTATGCTGCAATATGCATAGCTGTAGGGAAAGTATCGTTGGATGATTGAGACTTATTCACATCATCGTTTGGATGAATATGCCGCTCTCCTTCACCTAAATTATTTCCAAGCAAGACATGAGAGCGATTTGCGATCACCTCATTGCAATTCATATTCGTATGCGTTCCTGAGCCCGTCTGCCATATCACCAACGGAAACTGGTCATCAAGTTTACCCGCAATAATTTCATCACATACCCTTGAAATAATCTCCATCTTATCGTTGGGTAATATTCCTAATTTATAGTTGGTTATTGCAGCCGCCTTTTTTAAATAACCAAACGCATGAACAATTTCAACAGGCATGGAGGCAGGTGGCCCTATTGGGAAATTCAATAATGAACGTTGTGTTTGTGCCCCCCAGTATTTATCCTCAGGAACTTGTACCTCGCCCATTGTATCTGTTTCTATTCGATAACTCATAACTTATTAAAATTTAGAATCATACTATAGCCATTCTGTTTTGCGGATACCGGAATTCATCTGATAAAAATCTTTATAGTGAACAAACTTATTTCCCTGATTGTTCGTCGATTATAAAAATTGCATTTCCCCCTTTTTCATATGTTAACTGACGCTGGCAAATTATCCGCATCATTTAAGAATTGACTGTAAATGCAATTCAATAATATTGAACTTGTCATTATAGGAAAGAAATTTCTTATTTTCCAGTGATTTAAATGCGTTAAATATCTGCTCATGAGTGTATTTCGCAGTGAGAGAATTCTCACTTAAATCATTGAAAGAAAAACTGGGCGATGCGGTAAGAATGGCATCAAAAAGTTCAGATTCTATGTCATTGACACCAGGTAAATGAAATAATTTATCAACTGAGATATTGCCCTTCGGTAGTTCATTAGCATTTTCCATTTTGTCTGAAGATTTAAATGAAACTTTTCAGGTGCAATGTAGGTTGAATATTGCAAAAATCTAACTAAAAAATAGTAAAGAATGTTAAGATAGTACACACTCTTATTTTTCACTTCAGCATGCTTTGGGGATGATCCAATTTAAGCACTACTGAATCAGTCAGGAAATAGCATGCATCGCTTAAATCGGCATAATGTAGGAGGAACAAATCACAAAAGCGCTAATTTGTTACTTTTGCGGTTATGGAAAATCAGGAACCCAAACATGTCCGTCGTGTACGATATAAAGGTACGCACCCTAAATCGTTTCAGGAAAAGTATAAAGAACTGCAGCCGGAGCTTTATGCAGAGGATATTGCAAAGGTGATGGAACAGGGACGAACACCTGCAGGGATGCATCGTTCTATTTGTGTCGACGAAATAATGGATATTCTCAAGATTGTTCCCGGACAAATTGGTCTGGATGCCACGTTGGGTTATGGAGGACATAGCCAGGAGATTCTTAAACGTTTACAACCAAGAGGTTGCCTTTACGCAATTGATGTTGATCCTTTCGAATTGCCCCGTACACAGGAACGTCTGCGCGCTTTAGGTTACGGACCCGATGTTTTGGTTATTCAGAAATTGAATTTCTCCGATATCGACCGACTTGTTGCTGAAACAGGTCCGCTTGATTTTGTACTGGCCGATTTAGGGGTATCTTCGATGCAAATCGATAATCCCGAAAGAGGATTTTCATTTAAGGTGGAGGGTCCATTGGATTTAAGGCTGAATCCCAAAAGTGGAAAACCGGCTTCGGCTCTTCTAAAATCTATTTCTCAGGACAGGCTCGAAGAGATATTGGTTGAGAATGCCGACGAGCCTCATTTCGGGCCCATCGCGAATGCAATTAAGACCCATCTTTCAAAAGGGATGGCAGTAGAAACAACAACTCAATTGCAAAAGATTATTGCAGACGCTCTCGAATTTCTTCCTCAGCCCGATCGTAAAGAAGATATTAAGAAATCGTGCCAGCGTTGCTTCCAGGCATTACGTATTGCAGTGAATGATGAATTTGGGGTACTGGATAAATTTCTGGAGAAGCTTCCCGATGCGCTTACTGCTGGTGGCCGTGTTGCCATACTCTCTTTTCATTCCGGTGAAGACCGTCGCGTGAAGAAATCTTTTCAGCGTTTATTCCGAGAAGGCATTTACAGCGAAGTTGCTCCCGACCCTATCAGGCCATCAGTACAGGAATGTAATACAAATCCACGCGCACGTTCCGCTAAACTTAGGTGGGCGGTAAAAGCTTAAAGAATTAAAACAATACCCTATCTTTCAGATCATCACTCACACATTATACAGTGATTTCTTCGGAATTTATTGTTTTTAAAAGTCGGGATTATATAATTTATGGAATTCAGTGATGTATTCTTATCCTCCGTCACAAAACTTGCCGGAGAGCGCTAAATCAACGCTAACGACTCACACCGAATTTAGGACGATCCTCTGTTACCGGTTGACCATATTTATTTTCGTATTCCTCTGATTTTTTGCGGAAATACTCAATAATTTGGACAGAATCCATTTTAACAATTTCAGTATTTACTTTATCGCGAATATCTCTCATCATTTTCACACAATCAAAATCTTCAGTCGTTTTCATAATCAATCAAATCTTTAGGTGAACGAATTTCAATCGGAGCTTCTAATGCCAAATTTACAACATCATCTGTTAATTAATTATTTCGTATTCTTCGCCGAAATGGCACAAAATAGAAACAGTCTAAGACTATATCGTTATAAACGACAAACAGTTTTCCCCTCGTTGCAAATGAGGAGAATCCGGATGCATTTCGCTACAATTTCACCAACCAACTTTTGATGACCGTTTTACTTTCGTCCAATTAGGTTTTTAATATTAGTAAATTCGTCTGGACTTTTAAGTTCTTTCCAAAATTTTTTCACGTACTTACTTCTATCAAAACTATCATTGCGTCTTTCGTAAATCCATATTGCATCTTTGTCTGCAATTACTAAAGTTTTTGATGAAAGTCGCATCCCATAAGAATATACTTGTTTAAATGTTTCTTCTAATTCTTTATTGTTCTTAATGCTAAATTTCGCTTCAATTAACATTGAAGCAACTTCATAATTTTTCTCTTTACTAGTCAAAAAAACATAGTCAGGAAAATTTCGTTCTCCTCTCCCCATTCTTACAGGAAGCTGTCGTTCCCAATGTTTTTCGGTGTAACCTAATTCTTTTAAAAATGGCTCTATTATAGTTAGCTCTACATCTCGTTCGACTTTCAATGTTTGGTTTGACGAAAATGTAGGACTATACAACTGTGGTAATTCATTTATATTGCCACCGTTTTGTATTATCAGTTGCTGAATTCTTTTATAATCTTCACTATTAAAAGAGTAGCCACTAACGCCCTGCAAGTTTTTTCTAACTAATGAATACAACTACGAGGCGAAAGACAATACATAATAATTATATCTCCTCTTTTGGTATCAACATTACCTTGCCAAAAAGAAGTATCTCCTTCTTTATAGTTGTCAAGAAATTCAAAATCGCTACCACTTTGATCGCCACCGACTAACCAAACTTGAGTAGGTTGAGGTAATTCCGTTTCGTTAGGTTGGTTTTGCTCAATATAGCTTGGTGCAAAATCATAAAGAAAAGCACAAAATTCAGAAGAAGTCATTTCGTTTTCTTCTTGAAACTCTAAAAAAGAAAGGCAGAGCTCCCAATAATACTTAATGCGTTGTTCTTTATATCTTTTTAGTGGCACTTCGGGTAACTCAATACCAAATGTGTCTGCAATCTGTGTCAGTAATTGAAACTTTGTCCTAAAATAATAAGGTTTGAAAAAGTCAGGATACTTATAGAAAAGCCAAGTAGAAATAATTGGAATTAATCCCAAAAAGTCCATTTGCTTTGGATTGAAACTTTCAAGTTCGTCGTTATCAAATCTTAAAGTAAATCCGGTGTTTAATATTTCATCAAAAAGTTTTTCAGCTTCCTTTAAATCTAATTCATCTGGGATTGTGGGCTTTATCGAAAAATATGTCAAGTCGTCAATGAAATCAGCCGTTTCTTCAATACCAATGTGAAAATTGCCAAGATATTTTTTCAATAATTCAATTGTTTCACCATTTATAAAAAGTTCCAGTATTTGTTTCCCGTGTTCTGTTTCTTTATAATTATTCCAGAGAAATTTGTTTAACTTCATGGTTCAGTAGGGTTTATTATAAATTACTACTTTTCTTTTTCTTCGCAAATAACGGTTCTATTGTTCATTTCTATCTCCAGCAAATCGAAACGCTGTTGCGTATTTTCCTATAAATCTACATAACTTCTTCTAAATCCTGATCATAACAGAGGAGATTTTATTGATTATCTTCCACAAAAATCCCTCAAGGTTCCCAAAACCTTAAGGGATTAATCAATGCGAAAAAGCAACAAATCATTCGATTAAAGTTTCTAATGGTTATTCTTTTTGATTCTTATTCCTTCAATTATTAAAATCACACCCATTGTAAACATTGCAATCCAGGCGATCCAATCGAATAGTCGAATATCTATACTGTGAAGGCATTTACAGCGAAGTTGCTCCCAACCCTATCAGGCCATCAGCCCAGGAATGTAATACAAATCCTCGTGCCCCGTTCAGCAAAACTTAGGTGGGCGATAAAAGCTTAAAGAATTAAAACAATACCCTATCTTTCAGATCATCACTCACACATTATACAGTGATTTCTTCGGAATTTATTGTTTTTAAAAGTCGGGATTATATAATTTATGGAATTCAGTGATGTATTCTTATCCTCC
>JAATGF010000064.1 GCA_015654795.1 Bacteroidales bacterium | reverse complement strand
TTGTAACCAACCCTGGAGATCATTCTTGTTATATTACTGAATAATCTTTCAAGATACTGATTTTCAGGGTTATATCCAAATTTTAGACCACTTATTTTGGTGATAATCAAATATTTATACCATTATTTACCGAAGTATTGTTGTTATGTCTGCCCCTTTAATCTGGGCCACAGAACCTGTCACATCAATTTTTCGCTGAGTTCCATAACCCACTATCACAACTTCATTTAAACCAACTATATTTTCTTCCAGTTTAATATTGATTGAAGTGCGGTTATTTACAGGTACCTCCTGCGATTTATAACCAACAAAGCTAAAGACAAGAATTGCCTGATTGGAAGCTTGAATAGTGTAATCACCATTCACATCAGTCACAACTCCAAGAGCTGTCCCTTTAATTGCGACTGAAACCCCAGGTAAACCGCCTGTGACATCAGACACCTTCCCCGATATCTTTACTCCCGGTTGGGCATAAATAAAGGAGACTGATAAAAACAGATACAACAGAAAGATTAGTCTTTTCATACTTTTAATTTGTTTTTAAGTGGTTGTTTGGAATAAGCATGAAGCTATGTTTGTCCAGTTCGTGATTACATGATCATGCTTATTTCATACGTTAAATTTTTAAAATATTTGTAACGAAGATAGAACGGCAATAGCCTGAATAAAAAAAAAGAAGTACACTTCTGACACTCCATTGTTTTGCTAAAATGAAATATAACTCACTATTACCTCATCATAAAAAGCAAAATCTCATTATTTACCTATCTACCTGTATGATATAAAGCTGCTCATTTGACATTTATTATTCATGATTCATGAGATCAGTTACAAATAGTGAGCTATTTTTTTCATATATTGCAGAAACAATGATTGAAAATGGCTGTTTTTAATCATTTTCAGGGTGATCTCACATTTAAAAGAATGACTAAAAGATTAAATAATCATTAATTTTTCAACAAATGATCTTCACTAATCAAATATCGCAGAATAAGAGAATAAGATGGCTGCGCTTTGCTGCAATGAGTTTTCTCACGATTCTGTTCTCAAACCAATTTGCTGCTGCATTAGAAAATGAGAACCCCGTTGTCAAAAACTTCTCAAAAACCGACTATAATGCGGACAACCAAAACTGGTCGGTTGCCGAAGATTCTGCAGGAATTATCTACTTTGCCAATAGTAAAGGGTTGCTCGAATTTGATGGTATTTCGTGGAAACTATATCCTTCCCCCAACGGAAATATTATCCGTTGTGTTGCAATTGACAAAAACAACAGGATATATACCAGCGGTTACCGTGAATTAGGTTATTGGGAACGAAATCAGGCAGGAACACTGAAATATGTTTCACTAACTCCGCTTGCAGAAAAGTACTTCATTCCCAATATTGAATTCTGGAATATTATCCCGGTTGGCAACAAAGTTTATTTTCACTCTTTCCTACAAATTCTGGTTTGGGAAGACAACCGAATTATTCCCATTCAGTTACCGTCATTCTCCAATTCAATGTTTCTTGTCAACAATAAGATAATCACTGATCTGTCGGATGGATTATATACGATTGAAAACAACCAGTTGAAATCTTTTATTACAGGACCTTTTTTCAATCAAAAACAAATAAGGTTCCTCTTTCAGGATGAAAATAAAAAATTGATAATTGGTACTGCGTCAGAAGGCATTTTTATATACGACAGCCTCAATTTCAATATTCTGAATCATGAATGGAATGACTATTTTATCAAAAACAAGATTAACCGGGCTTCACAATCAACCAATGGAAATCTGGTCATCGGAACAATCCTCGACGGAATTATCGCTTTTGATAAAGCGGGCAGAATGCTATTTAAACTCAACACCCAAAATGGTTTGCAAAACAATACGGTGCTGGGCTTAGCCATCGATAAAAATCAAAACATTTGGCAGGCGCTCGACCGCGGAATCGATTTTATTACCTTCCGGGGCAAAAGCTCCTATACTTTACATCCGGTACGGGATATTGGGGCAGTATATACGGCAGCAATTTTCAACGGCCAGCTTTATTTAGGTACCAATCAAGGCCTTTACTACGAAAAACAAGGAGATCCGGATGATAAATTTATTTTGATGCCTCAAACCCAGGGACAAGTTTGGAATTGCAGGATTATCAATGGAAGACTCTTTGTCGGCCATAATAACGGGACGTTTGTCGTATCATCACAAGGATTAAAAAAAATATCAGCAGTCAATGGTGCATTTGCAATTACCCCCGACCAAAAAATGCCGGGATTCCTGCTTCAGTCAACCTATTCAGATATTGTCTCCATCGATTTTTCGGGAAATGAACCCCGATGGTCAAAGAACCTGAAAAACTTTAACGACCTTATCCAATATATTGAAGTTGATTTTTATGGTAATATATGGGCAGGTCATATGCACCGCGGCATATACCGTCTGAAACTCTCTGAAAACAGGGACGAAGTCATAAAGTCTGTCTATTATGGCGAAGGCTCCTCCTTTGGAAAAGATCATGGTATTCATCCTTTTAAAATTGAAGACCGGATGGTTTTCGCCACGGGTGAAAAATTATTTACTTATGACGAGCTAAAAGATACAATTGTTGAATACAGCGATTTAAATAACCAGTTAGGTCGTTTCGCAAGTGCTCACCGCATTTTTGCCGCCCCCAATCATCATTACTGGTTTGTAACAAACGAATCGATTGCGCTTTTCCAAATAAAAGATAATGCGGCAAGCCTGATTAAGGAGTACCCCGCTTCGCTGTTCTCTCACCAGTTAATCGAAAACTTCGAGAATATCATCCCGCTATCAGAACAGGAAGCAATTCTCTGCCTGGAGAACGGATATGCCATTTTAAATGCAGACCAGTCCGAAAGTGAATCGCTGATAAAGAATAAAACCCTTGTTTTGAGGAATTTCATAACCATTGACAGGCGTGGGAATGAAGACACCCTCTCTTCAAACAGTTCATCATATACCTTAAGATACAACCGGAACAACGCACTGGTAAAGTGCTCATTTCCATTATTTACTACAGATAAAATTTTGTTTCATGCTTATATTGAGGGAATAGATCCAGCCTGGCGAACTCCGGTTGCTCTTCCTGTTTTTAAGTTCGAAAGGCTCCCCGAAGGAACGTACACGCTTAGGGTCAAAGCCACCGACCTATGGGGAAATGAGAGTATGACAATGGATATAAAACTGCTGATCTTACCCCCGTGGTATTTTACAATTTGGGCAAAAATCGGATATGTTCTTGTTATTCTTTTATCGCTTTTGTTATTCCGAAAACGGGTTGTCGATCAGACTCGCCGCAAAGAACGTCGAAAAAGAGATGAGAAAGAGAAAGAACTGATCCGACTGCGAAACGAAAAGCTACAGGATGAGGTCTCTTTTAAAAGCCAGGAACTTGCAAATTCGACGATGCTGATCATCAAAAAGAATGAGTTTCTCCTTGATCTTAAACGTATTTTAAAATCGTTAAAAAACCATTTGGAATCACGCTTCCCCGATAAATACTACTTCGACCTGGTAAAGAAAATCGACGATAATATTGCCAGTCGCGACGACTGGAAAACTTTTGAAACAAACTTTGAAAGGGCGCATGAGGAGTTCATCAAAAAATTAAGAGTCGGCTATCCTAAACTTACTCCAAGCGATCTAAGGTTATGTGCCTATCTTCGGATGAACTTATCCTCAAAAGAGATTGCGCCTCTTCTTGGTATCTCTGTCCGCGGACTCGAGAATCATCGTTATCGTTTGCGCAAAAAAATGGGGTTGGATGTAGATATTAACCTTAGCGAATTTATGATGAACGTAAATTAAAATGACTCTATCACGGATCGTGTGGGTAAATTTTGCAGACTGCTTTCAAATGGTTTATGCAATAGGTAGCTGGCTTTTGACAACTAATAACTGGCATGATAGCGCTAACTATTTGACACTAATCCTTTAAAAATTAAGATAACTCCCTATTTTTTAGGTAACCGCAACTGCCAATCGCCATTTACTAATAGCAGGCATCAATCATTCCAAAATTCAATTACCCATAACAATCTGTTTATTAAGGTGATTGTCAATAAGGTATAAGGTGAGGGTTTGTTTTTGATTCATTTCTACTAAAAGAGGTTGGGAAAAAGGTAAATAAGGTTTTTTCCGCGCTCTGTATCTCTGTACCTTTGCGTGAACCTTTTCCTACCGGATGGAAAAACCTTATTTTCTGAATCTCTTTAGCCTCAGTAGCAGAGGTTATCCTTCTCAATCCCTAATCTTATCTCATGTTGTTTAATAAGGTTTGTTTTTTTGTTGATATCAAACATAAGAGGTTTTTTGAATAAAATAAAATCTTCACAAACAGCTGTTATTCAACTATCTACCAATCTCATCTTTCTCCGTGGGAGATATGGTATTGTATAAAGAAGATCCCCAAGGCACAATTACCGCATAGCGGTTACGGTATTGTAGAAACACGACCACAGGTCTTTTCCGCGCTTTGCATCTCTATACCTTTGCATGAACCTTTTCCTGCCTGAAAAAACCTTATTTTCTGAATCTCTTTAACTTAGTAGCAGAGGTTATCCTTCTCAATCCCTAACCTTATTCCCTTCTATTCAATTTGGATTTTAAATCATTGTTGCCAGGTAAAATTTGAATCGATTAAAACTTAATAATGAATTTAATTACAAGACTTAAGTAATGAGAAATAAATAATGTCGTAAAACGTTCTTCGTCTCACCTGAACTAGTCCCTTCCTTTTAGGATGAATTTAGATGAGTTTTATTAAACCGGACTATATTATAATGTTTTATTTTAGAAAATAAGTCATTTTTTGGGAGGACTCCCCCTTTGAAAAAGGGGGACCAAGGGGGATTTGTAAAATTTATGAAACACGACATT